>JAADHR010000147.1 GCA_013151735.1 Calditrichota bacterium
GGCTTCCGTGAAAAACACGTCCAATTACACAATTGAACCTGCCGTTGCGATTCAATCCATTGATTTGAATCGGGATTCCACCCAAGTTACATTGCATACGGAGCAGCATCACATAAACGTCCGCTACACGTTAAAAATATCCCACGTAAAAAATCACAATGGGGTGGCCATCGCATCCACCTACCAGACCAATTATGAGTTTACAGACACGACCCCGCCCTCGGTTGTTTCGGTAGACAAGGCCTCGTTGACAAAGCTGGTGATTCATTTTAGTGAAGCCCTCAATCCTTATGCGGCATCTCAGGTTTCAAACTATTCCATATCGCCGTCGGTTTCCATCCTTCAGGTAAAATTGGATTCCACCAATCAGGTGGTCACATTGATTACGAATCCCCATCATTATGAAACCGATTATGAATTAACGATCGCAAATATCGAGGACGCCTACCACAATAAAATGCAGTCGCCTTACCATTTTTCGTATCGGTTTGAAGATAAACAGCCCCCTTTTCTGACCAACTTTCAATTGATCAATCGCCAGACCATTTTAATGGAATTCAGCGAGCCCGTTGACCGAACCTCGGCAACAGACAGCAGGAACTACAAAATTGAGCCAACTGTGGCGATTCAATCCGTTGAATTGAAAAACGATCAAAAAACAGTGGTCGTTCACACGGCAGAGCATGAATTTTCAACCACATATCGCCTGACGTTTCAAAACATTCAGGATATCAATGGGAATGCGATGCAAATTCCCTACATTCTTATTTACACCTATTCAGATGTCTCTCCCCCGTCGGTTGTCAAAGTGAAAGCCATTGATCCGTACACATTGGGGGTTGAGTTCAGTGAGAAAATGAATTACCAATCCATTAAAGATAAATCTCACTATTCAATCCAGCCGTATGTGGAAATCCTGAGTGTGGATGTGGACACATCTCTGAAAAAGGTGGTTCTCAATACGCGAAAACACCTTCTCGGCCAAACGTACACATTGACGGTCCGCGAGGTGAAAGATCTCAATCAAAACACCATTGCGGCTCCCTTTGAGTATGAATACAATTTTAGTGATAAACTGCCTCCCTATGTGGTGCAGGTTAATCTTCTGGACCGGCAGCGGGTTCAGCTCATTTTTAGCGAACCGATGGACCCCGATGCCATCGGTGATGTGGCCAACTACGCAGTGAGCCCGGACATTCGCATTTACCGCGTCGATGTGGATTCCACCCACACGCAGGTGGTCTTGTACACGGCCACCCATGAGCTCGGTGTGGCCTACAGCCTTTCCTTTGAAGGTATTCATGACCTGGCCGGGAATTCCCTGCCGCCCAATTATTCTATTTCTTACCGGTTTGCCCAGCCGGTTCAGGTAACCGGGCTAAACCGTGGAAACTATCAATTAACACCGGTCCAGACCGGTGAGGCGTATTATGTCGATCGTGACTACAAAATTCAATCGATACCCAGAGAGCTTCAATCGGCGGTGTGGCTTAAAACGGCGAATAATGACAAATTCAGCACAGGCAGTGATTTTCTGGAATTTACCATTAATCAGCAGGCCGATCTTTTTGTCGGATATGATACCCGGCTGAAGACGCTTCCAAACTGGCTGGCCAGTTGGGACACGACTCAATATCGGATTGTGGATGAGCACGCCGATACCTTTCAGGTGTACCACATGGTTCACGACAGCGGACGCGTGGTTCTCGGAGGAAATTACGGCACGGATCAAAGCAACATGTATCTTGTTCTTTTAAAAGGACGAAGTGACGGTACGGTACGCTATCCGGATCCCCCGCAGAAACCCGGAGACACGACGCCCAAAACTCACATTCCCGAAACGATTGTGTTGAATCAGAACTATCCCAATCCCTTTAATCCTACAACCATTATCAGCTTTAGCCTCGCCAAGGAAGATACGGTACAGATTGACATTTTTAACCTTTCCGGCCAGATGGTTCAATCCTTCCGCCTGGGAGCGCTTCCGGCCGGCACGACACGCATTGTGTGGGATGCTACCAACGCCGCGGGCGAACCTGTCAGCAGCGGCGTCTACCTCTATCGGCTCCGCACCAATCATGCCGTTCAGACAAAAAAGATGCTTCTCGTGCGGTGAGCCCAACTTACAGAAAGAGGGCAGGCGTTCATTCATCTCCTGCCCCTGTTTTTTGCTTCCTCCCTTTTAAATATTCAAAATAGTGATTGATTCATAGTTGTTTTTTTCATAAATTATAAAGATTTTTGGATAATTTTCCATCCTTTGTGTCTGCTCGGCGTGTTGAAGAGGTTGCGGCAAAACTGGAGTCATTCGTATTTTAGGCGATTATTTAACTAGGGGGTAGACGATTTGATGTTAAGAAATTGCTTTGATTCATCACCACACGTTACTGTAGTGGAAAGTGTACCCGAAAACTGAAACGGTTCAATGTTGATTAACGTTCCTTTTTTAAACCGGCGAAAAAGTAATGGGGGTTTTCCGAATGGCTTTTGGCCATTGCGGCACGTTGTTTCGGCGGGAGTGCTTTCTGCCTCCTTGTTTTTAGTCCCGCTTTTTTGGGCAGCTAATCTAATGGCTCAGCAAACGGGCGGGAACCCTGCTTATCGGTATCCGCTGCTCTCGCGATCGTTCGAGGGCGCGATTTCTGCCGAAACCTATGTGCTTGGGCCGGGCGATGTTTTACTTTACTCGCTCTGGGGAGACAAAAGTGTTTCATTCACATTGCCTGTAACCCCGCAGGGGAAGCTGATCCTGCCCAATATTGGCGAATTTGAAGCCAGCGGCAAAACACTGGCAGCGATTAAAGCCGATTTGGACGCACATATTCAAAAGGTGTTTACTTCCCGTTCAACAAGCCTGATTTTAAAAACCGTGCGGACGTTTCGCGTCCACGTGGTGGGAGAAGTCAAACATCCGGGGGATGTTGTGGTTTCTGCGATCGACCGGGTTTCGGATGCCATTGCCCTGGCGGGTGGTTTAACCCAAAAATCATCTTTTCGAAATATTCGGGTCATTGCTCAAAATGGAGAAAAAATACGCGTCGATCTTTTGGAATACGATCGAATAGGAGATCTCTCTGCTAACCCCACGCTGCGCGACGGCGACATCGTCAGGGTGCCGGTGGCTTCGCACCGGATCACTGTATCGGGTGCCGTTTTGCGCCCTGCAGATTTTGAGTGGGTTCCCGGCGAAACGGTGGCGGAGGCTATCCGACTGGCGGGAGGGTTGTGCTTCTCCGGATTCCATCACTGTTGCACGCTTTCTTCCAGATGGTCACACAATTCAGCGCCTGTATATTTCAACCACCGATTCCACGGCTCCGGTCTTCTGGAAAAATTTCAAACTGCTTTCGGATGATCGCGTGTACGTTCGTGAGATGCAGCTCTGGCACAGAAAGCGGGGTGTGAGGATTTCGGGCGAGGTTTTGTACCCCGGAAACTACGCCATCAACAAGGGACAGGCGCACCTGAAGGATCTGATCAGACGGGCGGGCGGATTTACACCGGAGGCTTCCCTAATTGAAGCGAAGGTCATTCGCGGGGATCGGCAGTCGCGGCTCGATCCGGAATTTGAGCGTCTGAAAAAAATGCAGGTTTCCGAGATGACCGAGATGGAATATGAGTATTTTAAGCTGAAATCCCGCGAAATCTCGGGCCGGATGTCGGTGGATTTTGTTCGGTTGTTCGTCATGGGCGATTCCACTCAAAATATTCTGCTTCGCGATGGGGATCACATTATTGTTCCTCGCCGGAAAAATTTCGTCCGGGTGTCCGGCCAGGTACTTTTCCCGGGGAATGTTATTTATCACCCGGCATGGAAAATAAAAGATTACATTCGGTACACCGGAGGATTTAACTGGAATGCCCGGAAAAGCAAGATCCGGATTATTCGCGCAAAAACCGGTGAGTGGTTGAAGCCCAAACAGGTCAAACAGTTGGTGCCCGGCGATGTGATCTGGGTTCCGGAGAAGCCGGTTCGCGACTACTGGAAACTCTTCAGAGAAATTATGCTGGCGGCGTCTCAGGCGGCAACCGTTTACCTGGTCGTCAAAAATGCCATGGGGAAATAGGAAGCTAAACGGCTGATAAAAAATCTCTTTAAAAAACGCGCGTGAATGATTTGAGTTAAATAATTTGGAATCACATGGAATTGAATCTTTTGGATTATTTTATTGTTTTATTTCGGCGAAAATGGTTGATTGTAGGCTGGGTAGCTGCCGCAATGATTTTTTTCTACGGGATCAGCTTTTTTCTTCCTAAATGGTATCAGGCCCGTACCAGTGTTCTTCCCCCCGCACAGGATGTGTCATCCAGCTATTTACAGATGGTTTCCCAAATGCCGCTTCAAGGGTTTTTGCCGACAGCCAGCCCGCAGCAATCCAAGATATTTTTGCAGATGCTGCAAAGCCGAACGCTAAAAGAACGCCTGATTCAACGGTTCGACCTTCAAAAGCGATGGAAACAAAAAAGTCTTGAAAAAACGCTGAGAGCCCTTTCATCCCGAACGGATATGATGGACACCCGTAACGGAATGATTATTCTTCAGGTGAAAGCCCGGTCTCCCCAATTGGCTGCTCGTCTGGCAAACGGATACATCGAGGAATTGGACCGGCTGAATCGGGAAAAGATGATTTCCAGGGCAAAGAATGCCCGCATTTACATCGCCCGCCAGATTGATTCTGTTCAGGTGGAGCTTCGAAAAGCCTCAGCCGAACTGGCAGATTTTCAGAAAAGCCACAAAGCCATCAGCCTGCCGGATCAAATGAAAGAGGCAATCAAGGAAGCCGGGCAGCTAAAAGGGCAGATTGTTGCAAAGAAGGTGGAATACGAGGTTCTCCGAAAAACAATGAAACCCAACAATCCGAAATTGCAATTTCTTCTGTCCGAAATTCAGGCTCTGCAAAAGCAGTATGAAACGATTCAATTTGGAGGGGACCGGCCGCTTACTCAACGGAAAGAGTTTTTCATCGCTTTTTCTGAAGCGCCGGAAGTCGGCATCCAGCTGGCAGCCCTGACCCGGCGTACCCGGATTCTGGAAAGTGTTTTTCAACTGTTGAATCAACAGTATTATCGGGCGAAAATCGAAGAAGCCAAAACGACGCCCACCGTGCAGACTTTGGACAAAGCCCGCGTGCCGGAACGCAAGTGTTGTCCCAGTCGTCTGCTCATTGCCTTTACGGGGGGATTTGTAACCTTTGTGCTTCTTGTTTTCTTTTTGTGGACGAGCGAATATTTGAAAGATTTGCAGCGGCAAAATCCGGAAGAATTCCAGCGCTGGGAAAAACTAAAGCGGGCACTTCGCCTGTTCCCGGGTTCCTGAGGCGACAATGGGCTGGAATCTTACCGAAATGGCTTGTAACAAAATAAGATCAACAAGTTGTGATAAAAATTAATTTGCCATTAACATGGGGTCGCTTTACAATCAATTGAAAAATAGGCTTTTACACAATATTTCTCTGTAATTGACTCTCCCTTCTTCTCCCTCCCTTAAAAAGGGAGGAGGAGCGAGGGGGTGGGTTGAAAAAAAAGTTAAATAATAAAATCCGATTTTTTTAATGCTTTCTAATAAACAGAAAGGGGTACTACATGGGACTGAAATTTGCCCAAATTGGGGTAGGTAATTGGGGGAAAAATATTTTTCGGAATTTTTATGACCTGCCAGATGTCGAAATGGTCAGGGCTTCCGACCTAAACGACAAGATTCTGAAAGGGATTGCATCCAATTATCCTGAGGTGAAAACAACAAAGGATGCGGCATCGATTTTAAATGATCCGAAAATCGATGCGGTTGTAATCGCTACGGTACCGGAAACCCATTTTGAATTGGCTCGTCAGGCTTTGGAAAATGGCAAACACGTGTTTGTTGAGAAGCCGATGACGCTGGTGTCTCACGAGAGTGAAAAACTGGTGGAATTGGCAGAGAAGAAGAATCTTAAGCTCATGGTGGGACATATTCTGGAGTACCACCCGGCGTACCTGAAGGTCAAAGAATATCTGGATTCGGGGGAATTGGGAGAGGTTCGTTACCTGTACTCCACGCGTGTCAACCTCGGCGTGGTTCGGAAAAAGGAAAATGCCCTCTGGAGTCTGGCTCCTCACGATATTTCCATTGCACTGATGCTGCTGGGGAAAAATCCCTCCCGGGTTGTCTGCACCGGGCAATCCTACCTGCAGCCGGGGATTGAGGATGTGGCGTTTGCCACTGTCCATTTCCCCGATGGCAAAATGGCTCAGCTCCATGTGAGCTGGCTGGATCCCCACAAAATCCGGAAACTGACGGTGGTGGGGTCCAAAAAAATGGTGGTGCTGGACGATATGGAATCCACCGAAAAGATCCGTCTTTATGACAAGGGGGTGGAATTCAAGGAGGATTTTACGGGCTACCAGGAGGCCCTGACGCTTCGGGTCGGTGATATTCACATCCCAAAATTAACCATGCAGGAACCTTTAAAATTGGAATGCCAGCACTTTGTGGATGCAATTTTGAATGATACTCAGCCCCGGAGCAACGGCTTTGACGGTCTGCAGGTGGTAAAGATTTTGGAAGCAGCGGACAAGTCGCTGAAAAATCACGGCGAGCCGGTGGAAATTAGGTGACCATAAAAAACTGGGAGATAACGTAAATGGAGCATTTCATAGATCCGACAGCAAAAATTGGTGAAGGCACAACTCTGGGCCAAAATGTGGTGGTGGAAGCAAATGTGCAAATCGGTTCGGATTGTCAGATTGGGCACAATGTTGTCATCCACGAGGGCTCAATTATTGGCAATAATGTGCGCATTGATGACCAAACCGTGGTGGGCAAACAACCCATGCGTTCCAAACGAAGCATCTTCAAGGATGAAAAAAAACTACCTCCTGCAAAAATCGGAGACGATTGCCTGATTGGTGCCGGTGTGGTGGTGTACGCCGGCTGCGAAATGGCTAACAACGTGCTGATTGCGGACACAGCCGCTGTGCGCGAAAATGTGACGGTCGGCGAGTACACCATTATCGGCCGCGGCGCGACAGTGGAAAATTTCACCACCATCGGGAAAAAATGCAAGCTGGAAACGGGATGCTACATTACGGCTTATTCCGTGGTGGAGGATTACTGCTTCATTGCTCCCAAAGTGACCACAACCAATGACAATTTTCTGGGCCGCACGGAGGAACGTTTCAAGCATTTTAAGGGCGTCACGGTGCGCAAGGGCGGCCGCATTGGCGGCGGTGCTGTGATTTTGCCCGGTAAGGAAATCGGTGAAGATGCCGTGGTGGCAGCCGGTTCGGTGGTTACCAAAAACATTCCCCCGCGGCAGGTGTGGGCGGGAATTCCGGCGAAATATTTCGGCGACACGCCCGAAGAACAACTTCTGGAAAACCAGGGCTGGGATTAAAAAAACCATATCCGCGAAACACGCGAAAAGTTTGCTGCCGGGACAAGAGTCTTGGTGGCGCTTATTTTTTGTGTGTTTCTTTTGGAATAAATTATTCGGAGTAGTACATTGAAAATTCTCTCCATTGTCGGGGCGCGGCCCCAATTTGTGAAGGCCGCCCCTGTTTCTCGGGCCATTCGGAAAAAACATGTGGAAATCCTACTGCACACCGGCCAGCACTACGATGAAAATATGTCCCGGATCTTCTTTGACGATCTGGGCATTCCCCGGCCGGATGTCAATCTGGAAATCGGCTCGGAGTCCCATGCTGTGCAAACAGCCCGAATGCTGGAAGGGATTGAAGCCGTTTTGTTAGACGTTCGTCCGGATGCTGTTCTGGTGTACGGCGACACCAATTCCACCATTGCCGGGGCACTGGCGGCTACCAAGCTGCACATTCCGGTAGCGCACGTGGAAGCCGGCCTGCGCAGCTTTAACTGGGATATGCCGGAGGAGATCAACCGGGTGCTGACGGATCGGATTTCGCGCTGGCTGTTTTGTCCCACGCAAACGGCCGTTGCCCATCTGAAAAACGAAGGCCGAACGGAAGGCGTTTATCTGACCGGCGACGTTATGTACGATGCCCTTCTGCAGTTCAGTGTCCTTGCCGAAACCCGTCCCTCGCCGCTCAAACGCTTTCATCTTGAAGAAAAAGCCTATTCTTTGGCTACCGTTCATCGTCCGGCCAACACGGACAAT
Source organism: Calditrichota bacterium (assembly GCA_013151735.1). Lineage (NCBI taxonomy): Bacteria > Pseudomonadati > Calditrichota > Calditrichota bacterium. The sequence goes on from JAADHR010000147.1 coordinate 8,112, forward strand.
CCGGACAATCTGCGTGCCATTGTGGACGCGTTTCTGGAAAGCGGTGAACCCATCCTGTTTCCGGTTCACCCGCGCACGCGGAAATTTCTGGCTGCCTATGGACTGGACAAAAAAATTCAGGCCGCAAAAACGCTGATTCTGACGGAACCGCTCAGCTACCTGGACATGCTGGTTTTGGAAAAACACGCCAAAAAGATTTTAACCGACTCCGGCGGCATTCAGAAAGAAGCCTACCTCTGGGGAGTGCCCTGCGTGACTCTGCGTGAGGAAACCGAGTGGACGGAGACAGTGGAAGAGGGGTGGAATCGTCTGGTGGGGGCTCGCCACGATGAAATCCTGGAAGCCATCGCCGATTTTCATCCTTCCAATCCCCGGCAGTTTTCGTACGGCGACGGACAGGCCAGCGAAAAAATGGTCCGGATTCTGGAGGAAGCGCTTGAAACGACTTAGCACAGGATTCGCGGTGACCCTTTTGCTCTTTGGGTTTTTCGGCACGGCTCGTCCGCAAAGTCCCTCGTACCCGTTGAATCACTGGGTATACGATTTTTTGGAACGAATGGAAGTAAAGGGCGTGGTACGTCCCGTTTTTGACGGTACCCGTCCCCTGTCCCGTGGAGAAATCGCGGACTATTTGAAAGAGATCTACCTCAATTCTGCTGCCTACAGCTGCCTGAATTCCGTCGAAAAACAAGAGCTTGCTTATTTGGCAGTTGAGTTTCGTGAATATCTGCCCAAATCGCTTCCTGTACCGGTTTCCAAAGAGGCGCCACGCCTCATGCGCTTACGGCGCTGGAACGTCTTTGGGAAGGTGTTTCCCCATCTGCTGTACACCAACGGGCGCAATCTTTTTACCTATTCGGATGAGACGTTTTCTGCGTTTTTGGACCCCGTTTTATACGGGAAAAATTTTACGGCACAGACGGACACCGGTACGCGCCGCGATTTTCGGGAATCGCACGGAATCACGGCCTGGGGGCTCTGGGGAAACCACCTGAGTTTTTTCTTTGATTTTCGGGATTCCAAGGTTTGGGGTACACGCACGTACCCGCCCAATGTAAGCTTCAGTTTACCCGGAACCGGCTATGCAGAAGGGTTCGGGCACTACGCCTATTTTGACGAAACCCGGGCAGGTCTGGTTGTGGGGGGCCGCCACTGGCGGCTGTTGGTTGGGAAGGAACGCAACGCCTGGGGACCCGGACACTGGGGGAATTTGGCCCTGTCCGCCAATCCTACCTCCTACGATCAGGTGAAATTTCAGCTTCGATTTCGCAAATTCAAATTCACCTCCATTGCAGGCATTTTGCGGCCCTGGCCCGATCTGGTGGCGTATTCCTATTTTACCGGCTATTTTCAGCGGAATGTGTGGGCCCACAAGTATTTGGCCGCGCACCGCCTGGAAATGGCTCCATTTCGCTTTTTGAAACTTGGCATTCACGAGGTGCTCATCTACGGTGATCGCAATCCGGAACTGGCCTATCTGAATCCCGTAAATTTTTACTGGTCGGCGGAACACAATTTGGGCGATCAGGACAACAGTACGCTGGGGGCGACGATTGAACTCTTTCCGGGGTTTTCGTCAAAACTGTACGGGGAGTTGTTTTTGGATGATTTGAAAACTTCCAGGCTTGGAACCGGATGGTACGGAAACAAGTGGGCCGTGCTGGCAGGCCTTTTTCGGGCGGATGTTTTCAATGTTCCCAACCTGGATTTTCGAATTGAGGTGGCCAAAATTCGTCCTTACGTGTACACCCATCGCTACCCCATTAATGTATACGAGCATTTCGTGACCCCTCTGGGACATTGGGCAGGTCCCAATTCGGAAACCCTGGATGCGGCACTCACGTGGCGGCTTTCCCGCTGGTTGGTAACCGGGGGAGAGGTTCAATTCTGGAAACACGGGGCCAATCCCGATGATCAGAACGTGGGTGGGGATATCACGTTACCGCATCGGGCGATTGACCCGACGGAGGTTCACTTTTTCGAGGGAGAGGTCGAAAAAAGAACAGACGCCCGACTTTTTTGCTCGTACGAATGGTTCCGGAATTTCGTCACCCGGGCGGAAGTGCGATGGGCGAATGAAGAAAATGTGCTTTTAAATTCAGGCAAACGGGGCAATTTAAAAAGCATCGGTGGATTTTTTTCGGTAGGATTTAATTTTTGAAGGAAATGCCACAGATTCACGGATTGAATATGCCAATTTCTTAAGAAATATTTTTGCAGAAGGATCAAACAAAGAGCAGGGGAATTCATAATTTGTGAAATAGTGGCTTAAAAAGATGCCACTGATTCACGGATTGAAA
>JAADHR010000148.1 GCA_013151735.1 Calditrichota bacterium
ATTCCATCTTTTTCAAAACCTCTTCCGGCGGCAGTCCTTTGGCCGGCAGCGACAGGGCGTAATCAGACATCAAAAACTCCGTATTTAAATTCGTAGAAAGTTTTGCTCTAATCTAAAAAATTCATTCGCCACAAAGGCACGAAAACGCAAAGACAGAATAAAAAAAATAATAAGAAAGCTTTGAAAAAAAATAAACAAAACAAACTGAGTCTTGAATCACTAATCCTTTTAATTATAACACCCTTCGTGACTTGGGGGTCTTCGTGGCAACAATTTATGAACAATACAGGTTAAAAAGCCTTCGCCCATTCATTTCACGAATTTTAGCCAATGGACTTCATTGAGTCGCGCATTTGCGGCAACACGAATTTAATCTCACCTGCGAAATGCATCCGGGCTTCCACCCGTCACCTTAAAAGATAGGCCAGAAAGATCCCCAAATAATTCCCAATGGCGTAGCCAATTACGCCGGTCGTGAGGCCGGTAACAATGATTTCCTTATTTTTCAGGGCACTGGCCACCACCGGGACAAAGGGGGGCGAACAGATCATGGCTGTAGAAGTAATAATCACCGTATCCGCATCAATCTTAAAAAACGAGGAAATCAGAACATGCAGAAAAAGCGACCCGAAAATGGCCAGGAACACAAAGAAAAACAGATCGGGCGAGGTACCCGCAATTTTGTGAATGTTGGCCATCGATGCCACATCCAGGCAGAAGATTAAGATCAGGTACATGCCGAGTTGAAAGGTTTTGTCGATCTTATTTATGGAAGGAACCAGCGAAAAGGCGATGCCGAGCGTGGTAATGGTCAGGATGGCCACCGCCATTGACGAGTTGGGGCTGACCAGAAGACTCAAGCCTCCGGCAATTGCAAAAATGCCGATGGAAACCAGAAAGGCTTTCATCAAAGGAAAAAATTTGCCGCGGGCAAACATTCCCGCGTAGGAATGCACATTTTCAATCTGATCGCTCGCTGCCTCTTCCCTTCCGTTCTCATTGGTAAAGTGAAATTCGGGTAAAAAGGTCAGGAACAGTTTCCGGGCGATTGTAATAAAGAAAATAATGTAAACCGTAGAAAGAAGCGTGTCGTAGGTGTGAACAATTATGTAAACCGTGGAATCCACATTCAGGGCGGTTTTGATAGCGGCCAGGTTGGGCGTTCCGCCCGTGTAAACCCCAACCAACATACCGCTGATTTTCCAGACATCCGCAATTTGCCCCGAAAACCAGGCATTTCCCGCAATGACAACCGCCACGACGGCCGCAATGGCAATCACCATGGAAAGCATGGCCTTGCCCGCCACCTTTGTCCACTTTCTTACATCCACCGAAAACAGGAGAAGAGGAATGGCGAGCGGAATGGTCAACGTGGCCACCAGGCTTTGGACCGACTCGCTTCCCCGGGGCAAAAGTTTTACATTTCCAAGAGTAAATCCGATGAGATAGGCCAAAACCACGGGACCCATTTTTTCAAGAAAAGGAACTTTCACACAAAGGTAAATAATAACCGCTGGGAAAAGGACGTAAAACAAACCCAACAAAACCGCTTCCATCGAAACTCCAGGATTGATTCTTGGGTTTTGGAGGCCTTCCTGCAGGAGGGTACCCAAATTGAACCCAAAGATTTAAACGATTCAATTTAGTGAAGTATAAGAAATTCACTCTTAAATGTCAAGGGGTTTTTAACTTTGTGCGGCCGCTAAGAGAATCTTGCTTTCAACGGTATGTTTGTCGTGGGCGTAAAGGAGAGCGATTTCGCCGGAGATTTTTCCGGTTTGTACAAAAGTCAGGAGATTCTGATCCATAAGCTGCATCCCGAATTGGGCGCCGGTTTGAATGGCCGAGGGAATCTGGTGAATTTTTCGTTCCCGGATAAGGTTGCGAATGGCGGGCGTGGCGATCATAATTTCCATGGCCGCAATTCGTCCGAGTTTATCCTTTGTCGGCAAGAGACGCTGCGAAATGACCCCCAGAATGGCATCGGCAAACTGGGCACGGATTTGATCCTGCTGACCGGCAGGGAACACATCCACAATTCGGTTGATGGTTTCCGCCGCGCTGTTGGTGTGGAGTGTGGCAAAAACCAGGTGCCCTGTTTCGGAAGCCGTAAGTGCCAGTGAAATGGTTTCCAGGTCCCGCATCTCCCCCACGAGAATCACATCCGGGTCCTCCCGCAAGGCGGCGCGAAGGGCATTGGCAAACGATTTTGTGTGAGGGCCCAGTTCCCTTTGATTAATCAGGCAATTCTTTCCCTTGTACACATATTCAATGGGATCCTCGATCGTAATCACATGCACCTGACGTTCAGAATCGATTAGATCAATCATGGCCGCCAGTGTCGTTGATTTTCCTGAACCTGTGGGGCCGGTTACCAGTACCAGGCCCTCCTGACGGCGGGCCAGATCGTACACACCCGCAGGCGCCCCCAGTTCTTCCAGCGTGCGAATGCGTTCAGGGATGACACGAAATGCCAGCGCCTTCCCGTTCAACTGGAAATAGGCATTTGTGCGGAATCGGGCCACACCCGGAATAGCGTAGGCAAAATCCAGCTCCCGGCTGGACTCGTAAGCGGCCCGTTGTTCTTTGGTTAGTAATTCGCCGATTAGTTGATTGATGTGTTCGGCAGAAATTGCCTGCCCGTTCATTTTTTGCAGATGCCCGTGCATCCGAAAAATAGGCGGATAACCCGAGCTGAGGTGAATATCCGACGCCCCTTTCTTTACGGCAAATGTCAAAATCTTGTCCAATTGACGATGATTCACCCCTATTCACCCCTCACGATATGCGGCGTGATGAAAATAATCAGATCCGTCTGCTTTTTCTCCTTTTTCTGATGCCTGAAAAAGGGCCCGATCAAGGGAATATCGCCCAGCAAAAATACCTTGCTGGTGGTTACCGTGGTATTGTCCTTAATCATTCCGCCGATTACAATGGTTTCTCCGTCCCGCACGGAAACCGTCGTGTGAACAGAGCGTTTGGAGGTAATGGGCGCCCGATTCACATCCACCACCACTTCGCCCGTTACTTCTTCAATAACCGGATTAACCGACATGAGAATTTTCCTGTTTTCCGTAACGTGAGGCGTGACGCGCAGTTCAATATTGACATCCTTATAATTAAAGGTCACGATGTCGCCCTGGCCCGCAAGCCCCCGATTGATCTGCGGGATCGGAAATGTGGTTCCCACACTGATGGTTGCCTCCTGATTGTCCATTGCCGTAATCCGGGGATTCGATATGAGTTTGGAATCGGTGTGCTCTCTTAAAAAATCCAGAACCACTTTAAATTCACTGGCCGTCAGATGTCCCAAATTCCACTGTCCGGTGCGGGGATTATCGACCATGGCCGAATAGGATTGTGCTTTCCCGTTGGGCAAAACCTGTTGCCACAACAGGGATGCATTTATGGTTTTGTCCCAATCAATTCCCAACCTGTCCTCATTCACGGGAGCCATTTCAACCAATTTTGATTCGATCATAATCTGAGGGACCGACACATCCAATTGGGCAATAATTTGTGAAATTTGTGCCACCTTTTCCGGCCTGTCGGTCACAATAAGTACGCTTGAGTGCGATTGGGATGCCGTTGATGCCGTTTGCTGAGGCTGTCCCGGTCTTTGCTGCCGTTTTCTTGCCTTCTGAAAATAGGTTTCAAAAACCTCAATGCTGCCTTCTTTCGATTTGAGGGGGCTTAATGTCTGTTTCAGATTATTGGCATCCACATATTTGAGATGAAAAACGCGGGTCACCATTTCACCGGGCAGATTCTTGTCCATTTTCTTGACGAGAATGATGTTGCCCTGGACCAAATAATCGTAACCATTTGCCTTCAAGATGGTGTCCAGCGCTTCACGCAAACTTACATTTTGCAGACGAACCGTCACCTTGCCGTGGACATCATTTCCTGCCACAATATTAACGTCGTTTTGCGCCGAAAGCAGACGCAGAACATTCGGGATTTCGGCATCGTGATAGTTCATTGTAATTTTTCCGGGAACATCCAGAATGGGGGAACCTACCGAGCCCGCCCGAATTAGAACGGGCGTTTTCTTCGGATTAGAGGTCTTTTTGCCCGTAATGCGAATCGTAATGGTTTCATTTTTTTGTTGAAGTGTGTACGAATCCGCATCCCGTAAAAAAAGGCTGACCTTTGCCACCGGTGGATTCGACAAATAGGACCCGACCGTAAACCCTGCCAGAGGGCCTTTCGGGAAATTCTGTTCTTTTGTACCCAGTTCCGCCCGGGTTTCCCCCAAAAATACCACAATGCGATCCGGACCGATTTTTCGTTTTGCAACCACCCGAACCTGATCACTGGTAAGCAGTTTCACGACGGTTTCATTCGGCTCTATTCTAACCTGCACGTCTTTTAAAGAGGCCACATTCGCCGCCTGCGCCCCCTGGACGCACGCGAGAACCCCGCTAATTAGAAGGATTTTTCTGACGATCGTGTTTCGTTTTGTCTTCATCATTCGTTCCACCCAGAATTAGTGAGAATTTGCGAAGATTCTTTTCGCAAATTGCCCGATTTCCATCTACCCGGAGAACCTTCAAGCCATTCAGTGATTCCCCGACTTTAATAATATCATCATTTATTAATACATACGCATCTCCGTTTTTCCAGGAAATGGCTTTGAGCACATATAATTGGGGTTTTTTAAATCCCAACGAATCCAAAAGTGCCGGTGTAAACGCCCCAATAAACGGATCGCGCCTCCACCGGCCTGTTCCCTTAAAAACCCTGTGAGCGTTCATTTTCGGGGCTGACACTTTTCGGACAAATGGGTTCACATGTCGGGAAGCCAATTGATTCTTGACCAGTGCCGGCGGAGTAACCGCTGTTTTTTTGGTGAATACAAATTGGTTCAGCAGGAAGACCGTAAGCACGGCTCCCATTACACCCACCATAATTTTTTCACGTTTTTGTAATGCCATTTTCGAAAACTTTCACTAATTCTCACCCGTTAAGGATTACAGAAGCGCCTGCGAACCCCTCACACCCGGAGATTCCTGCGCCTTTTTGGTCAGAAGAAAGAAATAGCCTTTCAATTGAATATCGATGTTCGGGTAAATTGAGGGATCCGTTCCCAGATGAACCTCGTCCACCGCAAATGCAAAAGGAAGCTTGGGAACATCTTCCAAAAAATGCCCTAAATTGATGTACCGCCCCCGCATAATGAATGTAACCGGCAGCTTCACCATCGGCTTGTCCTGGGATGAAACGCCCTTCACCGGAAACAGAACATTGTAGGAGGGGGTCATGGCCAGTACCGCCAAATGATGCCGCCGGCCAAGCCGAATAATCTTTTTCCCAATGGATGGCATTTTTGAAATCGGATAGATTTTTTTCTCAATTTGATCGACATTCGCATTCAGCTCCGTTACTTCTTTTTCCAATTTTTCAATCTTATTCTCCGAGACCGACGCCGCCCGAATCATGAGTGCCCATTTTTGTACGTTCCGGTTCAGGGTTTTGACCATACGCGACGTTGGCTGGTAATAAAACAAGAGCCATCCCGCCACAACTACCACAAGAACAGCAAATCCAATCCCGATTTTTATCGAACTCCCAACCGGTTTTTTGATCTTTTCTTTTTTTCTCTCTTTTTTGGCCATTTTATTCTTTGATTTCTGTTTTCACCACAATAACTTGTGGTGGTTGTTCAAGGTTGTTGTACAAAATCCCAAAAAATATTTTGACGGTTCAAACACCCACCGCATAAGCCTTGAATCACATCATTTTTTTGTACCGGCATCTTTTTTGTACTATCACCCCAATTCATTGTGGTGATGAACAAATGAACAAACAAGCGGACTAAAACCGGCAAATAATTTCAAAACGCAATTCATCATTTTCCTCCGAGAGGGATTGATTAAGCAGCATCACGCTTTGAAAATAGCCGGAATCCCGCAGACGCAGCATAAAATTGGCAATGCGAATTCCCTCATCGGGAC
>JAADHR010000149.1 GCA_013151735.1 Calditrichota bacterium
CCACCATTTTTTTTCGATTCGTAGGACTCCGGCCGATCTGTGTCTCAATCCGACCGGATCGCGGGCTCGGCACGCCCCACACCAACGCCCAGTATTCCCGCTCAATTGTGCGATTTCGAAATTGATCAGAGAGAACGCGGTGAGTTCGGTCGTCCTTTGCCGCTACCAGCAAACCAGACGTGTCCATATCCAGCCGATGGACAATGCCCGGGCGCAGCTCTCCCCCAATTCCGGACAAATCGTGACAATGGTACAAAAGAGCATTTACCAACGTTCCGGTGTAATGTCCCACAGCGGGATGGACCACCAAACCGGCCGGTTTGTTAATGACCAGTAAATACTCGTCTTCATAAACAATATTCAGGGGAATGTCTTCGGCTATCATATCATACTTTTTGGGGGGAGGAATATCGATGGCAATCCGATCTCCGGGAACAATCAAATAACTGGCTTTCTGCACCTTGCCATTCACCCGGATTTTCTCTTCGTCGATTAATCTTTGAAAAAAAGAGCGGGAAAAATGACCAATCGTTCGTGTCAGAAATACGTCGAGTCTCTCTTTTTCCTTTTTGGGAGGAACGATGATTTCTCTTTTTTCTGCCACAGCATTCGGTTGATCATCCATTGACGTCCAAAGGAGGTTTTAGGTGGTTTGTGAGTGCTGCTCTGCGGCTACTTCCGACTCGTTCTTGGTAAGGATTTCCGGTTCATCTTTTTTCAGAAGAATCACCGTAATCAGCAAAATCATCCCAATGCTGACCGCAGCATCCGCCACATTAAAAACATACCATCGCAACGAGCCAAAACCGACATCAATAAAATCAACCACAGCACCGGAAAAGACACGATCAATGAGATTACCGATGGCTCCGCCCAAAATAAGGGCCAGAGCAATTCGAATCATGGGACGGTCATTTTGGGCCTTAAAGAGGTAGATCAAGATAATCAGGCTGGCCACTATTGAAAATGCCGTAAAAAACACGCGGCTTCCGATGTGAATTCCAAAGGCCATTCCCGTATTTTCAATATAGGTGTATCGGACAAAATTGCCCAGTAGCTTTTTCGAGTGGCCGAGGATCATGTAATTTTTCGTGAACAGTTTGGTTGCCTGATCCAAAACGACAATCCCCAGCGATAAAAGTAATAGCTTCCAATCTATCTTAAATTTCATAATTCCTCAAAAATTCTCTTGTAATCAATGACCTAACATTCACCGAATCGGATCATTCGGGATCAAAAAAACACGACGTTTATTTTTCAGCCATTTATTTTGATCAAATCGCGCCTGCTCAGTCCTATATCGAATTGTCGTCGGTGTCGTTTTATCTTTTTCTGATAGTTTCAACTCACTCTTCTTTCGATTGTTCCTCTTTTGATTTGCATTCAATGCACAACCTGGCATGAGGAACCGCTTCCAGCCGGTCTTTGCTGATCGGCTTTCCACACTCCTGACACAGGCCATACGTGCCGCTCTTAATTCGCTCAAGAGCACGATCGATGTGATAAATAAGGCGATCTTCCCGATACGCAAACATGAAGGCTTTTTCGCGTTCGTTGGCGTCGGTGGCCTGATCAGCCATGTGAAAATTATAGGCTGAAATTTCGCCGCTGGAATCCTTCATTGTTTTTTTGAAAGAGTTTTCCTTGATGTATTCAATCTCATCCAGCAGTTCATTTCGCTTTTTGAGAAGCAATTTTTTGTAATGCTCCAATTCTCTTTTTGTCATTGTTCTTCTCCTAACCCGCTTCAGACGGATTTGACTCCATTGATTATCCCTTCAAATCAAAAGAATTCTCAAACATCTATCGAAAAACCAATTTGCTTCAGATCATTCTTTCGATTGATATCACCACAGATTCCCCATTAATTTTCCATTCCTTAGTAAATGCCCCATCGAGGGATTTTTCAAAAAGATCGGTTGCCAGCGTCTCTCGCTTAATATAGTCGGCTTGTTTTTGAATGGCTTGACTCATTTCTGCATTTCCCTGAAACGAAATGCGAATCCGGTCTGTTACATCAAAACCGGCTTCTTTGCGCATGTTCTGTACACGATTGACGAATTCCCGCGCCAACCCTTCCGCCCGAAGTGCGTCGGTGAGGTGCGTGTCCAGGGCCACCGTAAAATCGTCTTCCACGGCCACGGCAAAATCGTCCCGGTTTTCCTGAAAGATTTCCACATCCTCTTTTTTGATTTCCACCTCGCGGCCGTCCAGCAAAATCCGCTCGCTGCCGGTTTCCACCAGATGGTTCACCGCTTTTTCCGGCAGGTGGGCAATGATCTCGGCCACCTTTTTCACTTCTTTGCCGAATTTTGGACCGAGGCTTTTGAAATTGGGCTTCGCCCGCTGCACCCAGAGCCGGGCCGGATCGTCCACGAATTCAATCTCTTTGACGTTCACCTCGTCGCGCACAATGTCCGCCATCAGGGGCAGGCCTTCGCGAATAGCCTTTGATTTTGTGTACACCAGAATCCGGCTCAACGGCTGCCGCACCCGGATTCCCACTTCGTTGCGAATGGAACGCACCGAACTGACCACCTTTCGCACGGCGTCCATGTGGGCCTCCAACGCTTCGTCCCGGAAGGTGTGTGCCTCCGGCGACGGGTACTCCGCCAGATGGACGCTCTCGTAGGGCTCTTTTCCCACCGAATTCAGATTTTGGTAGATGTCTTCCGGCAAAAACGGGGCGAAAGGGGCCATCAGTTTGGCCACCGTCAGCAGTACCTCGTAAAGCGTCTGGTAGGCAGAAAGCTTGTCCGGGCCCATCTCCGACTTCCAGAAGCGGCGGCGGCTGCGGCGCACGTACCAATTGGACAAATCCTCTACCACGAAATCGGAAATCGCCCTTGCCGCCTTTGTCACGTCGTAGCGTTCCAGGTAATCGGCCACCTGAGCCACCAGCCGATTTTGCGCCGAAAGAATCCAGCGGTCAATTTCGGAGCGCTTTTCCTCGGGAATGCGCGCTTCTTTATACGCAAATTGGTCAATGTTGGCGTACAGCACAAAAAAGGCGTACACATTTACCAGCGTGCCGTAAAACTTCTTCTGCACCTCCAGCACCCCGTCCGGGTCGAATCGCGTGGGCGTCCAGGGGGGACTGACCGTGAGCAGGTACCAGCGCAGGGGGTCGGCGCCGTTGCGTTCCAGCACCTTAAAGGGATCCACGGCGTTCCCCTTGCTCTTGCTCATCTTCTGGCCTTCTTTGTCCAGAATGAGCTCAATGGAGAGCACGGTTTTGTACGCGGGCTGGTCGAAAAGCAGCGTGGAAATCGCCAAAAGCGAATAGAACCAGCCGCGGGTCTGGTCGATTCCCTCTGAAATAAAATCGGCCGGAAAATTGCGTTTGAAAACCTCCTGATTTTCGAAGGGGTAGTGCCACTGGGCGTAGGGCATGCTGCCGGAATCGAACCAGACGTCAATCACCTCCGGCTCGCGCTTCATGGTGCCGCCGCACTTGGGGCAGGTGAAGGTGATTTCGTCAATATAGGGTTTGTGCAAATCTTCGATGCTTTCCTTCCCCGAACGCTTCAGCAGCTCGTCCACGCTTCCCACCGAATCGGCGTGGCCGCACTTTTCACATTTCCAAACATTCAGCGGCGTCCCCCAGAATCGGTCGCGTGAGAGCGCCCAGTCCACATTGTTGGACAGCCATTCGCCAAAACGCCCCTCGCCCACTTCCTTTGGAATCCAGCGGATTTTCCGGTTGTTGGCAATGAGCCGGTCTTTGTACTCCGTGGTGCGGATGTACCAGGATTTCTTGGCGTAGTACAGAAGCGGCGTACCGCAGCGCCAGCAGTGCGGGTAGCTGTGGGTCACCACCT
>JAADHR010000150.1 GCA_013151735.1 Calditrichota bacterium
TTCTTAAAACAGAATGAATTGAATTAACTAAATTACTTATTATGAGGGTAAAACCGATAAAACACTATTGGCAACTGATCCCCTTTAGCTGCACTGTGAATGAGGAGAAATCATTTCTGAAACTAATGAGGGGAAATTAATTTCTATTATATTAAAAATATTATTTGTAATATGCAAGCTCTTTTTTTGATAATGAAAAAAAATCGCATTCAGGATATTGAGTCTACAAGGATAATTTGAAATGATTTTGGTCCCACCTCACATTCTCACAAATTCGGTAAGGTCTGAAGTCAGCAGTCTTTCCAGCTCACCAAAATTGGCTTCCCGGGTTTCGGCAAACAGGAAACCAAAAACGGAATGTTTCCGGTAATCGATTTTTCTGAGCTCCAGCGGTTTTTCAAAATAGGACAGCAGTTTTTCATAATCAAAGGATTGAATCTCATTTACATCCCTGCCCGTCGAATTGTTTAGCACAATAATGCTGAAAAGTTTCCCTTCCTTTCCCTTGAGAACCTCCGACCAGTTGGGTTTTTTCTGAAAGTAGTAGTACACATACGGATTGAATCCGTAGGCCAGAAAGGACAAATCTGCCGTGGTACACCAGCCGCCAAACCGCATCGGATTGACCTCGATGGGCAACAGCATGCCGTCGGCGTCCCGTCTGAGCTCAACATGAACCGGGAAATTTTTTACCCCGGCCGCATCTCCCATCTTTTCCAAAAATTCGGTAAACGGGCCAAGATTGTCCTCAATAATATCTTTTGACGTGATATACACGCGGTCGCCCACATCGGCATCCGAAGCAAAAATATGTTTAAGGATCGTTAGAATAACGGGTTTGCCCGCAGAATCGTAATAGGCATCCATGGCAAATTCTTCGCCGTGAATGACCTGTTCAAGAATAAATGAGCGGGTATCCAAAACCTCTTCCGGATACAAGGCGTTGATCTGCCCCATTTCCGCCAGAAGCGCCTCCCGCGTACCATCCCAGTCCTTACGGCTTGAAACCTTGTGAACCCCCATGCTGAAAAACCCAACCGTGGGTTTAATGATAAATGGTAAAGGGACATCATCGATCTGAATTGTTTTCAGCGAATCCGCAGGAATTTCTTTAAAATAAAATTCCGGGAAGAAGGATTTTGTCAGCTCCCGAAATTTTAGCTTGTTTTTAAACAGGTCGATTTTTTCAGGGAGATCCGTAAAGTGCAAGTGCTCCGAAATCCAGTGAATTGAATTTTCGGAAAGCGTGTAGATTACAGGATTTTCCGACTCCCGAACCCTTTCTACGGCCTGATCTTCACTAATTAGTTTTGTTCCGGGATACAGACCCGCCTGTTTTGCCGCCTCCGTGCCCACCACAGGAATGGCGTAATCCCTGACCGTTTTTTTGAAAAACTCCGAAACGTATGGTTTATCTACAAAAAACATGTTTCCCGATCCCGATTTAGATTTTCAATTTCGCATAAATAAATGAAGGTCTAATTTACGACATCTTTTGGTCATTTTCAAGTGGAGTATGAATTTGGACGGGATTTACAGGAGAAGGCACAGAACCAACAACACCATAATGAATTATGGTGATTGCACAACAAAAGTCCGATCCCAAAAAGCTGTGTATTTCCCCCAACGGCCTTGAACAATCACTCCAATTTATTGGGGTGAAACTACACGAGAAAAACATGGCACCCCAAGAAAATTTTGGACAGGATTTACAGGATAAAAATGCAGCACTAACAGAACTGACAGAACCAACAACAAACAACACCATAATGAATTATGGTGATTGTTCAACAAAAGTCCGATCCAAAAAAGCCGTGTCTTCCTCCAACTGCCTTGTACCATCACCCCAATTCATTGGGGTGAAACTCTTTGCCACCATACCCCCCAATAAAAAAAGCCTGACTCCCTCAGTCAGGCTTCCTCCTAGTTCTGGTAGCGGGGGCAGGCCCGTGCGCCAACCGGCGTAACTCGAACCTGCGTTCGCCAGCTGGCGAATATGAGCCCAACGAGCTTAACTAATCCCTTGATAACAAGTTTCTAATAAACCGTCGCCCCTGATAACTCTTCAACTCCCGTTCCCGCCTCATTGCTTCAGACTTCTCTTCATACACCTCTTTGTAAACAAGCGTCCACGGCCTAAATCTCACTGTCCAGCCCTTCGTGGCTAATTCATTATGGGAAAGCAACCTCTGTTCCAAATTGGATGTGTAACCTATGTAGATCTTGTCATATCTCTCCGAATACAGAACGTACGTTGTGTACATGATAAACCTCAAATAAAAAAAGCCTGACTCCCTCAGTCAGGCTTCCTCCTAGTTCTGGTAGCGGGGGCAGGACTCGAACCTGCGGCCTTTGGGTTATGAGCCCAACGAGCTACCAACTGCTCCACCCCGCAATCATATCACTTATGAATAAATTTTTTTGTAATTGTCAACATTTCTGAGCATCTTCTTGAATCCAACACAACCCCCTGCTATCCGATCCTGTTGAATCCGCTAAATACCAATCTAATCGCTTCTCCCCTCCACACAAGATGCCTCTCTGCAAACAGGACTCGAACCTGCGTTCGCCAGCTGGCGAATATGAGCCCAACGAGCTACCAACTGCTCCACCCCGCAGTCACATTAAATAATATATGAAATTTTTCAGAATTGTCAACATTTTTTTACGATTTTTTGGAAAGCTCCTTTTACAATAACGCCTTTAAAATGGCCGGGGTAACGTCCTCCAATGACGACAAGGTTTGCGCCCACTCCTCTTTCAGCGGGCCCCACAAAATCGTCATGGCCGGGTTGCGCGTGTGGGTTTTTACCCGAAGATCCTCCATATTTCCGTGGTCACTGGTCAGGATGACCTGGGTGGTTTTTAAATCAATTTCGGATAAAAAACGCAGGAGAAACCGTCCCAGTTTCCGGATTTCTTCGGCCGCCCGGCCAAAATCCTGGGAATGGCCCGCACGATCGGTTTTAAAATATTCATAAAGAATAAAATCATAACGGGCCGTCTGCTCAGCCAGAATCTCCCCCGCTTCTTCCGGGGTAAATTCGGGAACGTCAAATCCCTTACGAATCAGATCTTTATTCGTAAAATCCTGGTAAATGGCCCGATGTTCCACCACATCTTCCAGCGTAAAAAAAGGGAGATCTGCGGACAGATTCGCCACGGTCGTGGTGGAAAGCAGCCATTTCAGACGATCATCCAGCTTAAAAAAAATGGGGCGGTAGGCATTCAAAAAGGCGGCCCTTTTGCCGGCCTCTTTCACTTGTTTCAGCAAGGATTTTTGCTTTAGCATCTCACGCAGGGTTTTGTTCGGAAACCCGCTCCTGTGTTCACCGAGCAGTTTAGCGGCGTTCACTCCCGTCAAAAGTGTCGTCTGTCCCGTGGCACTTTGGGGCAGGCCCGGCACCCCCAGTGTGGCGTCCAGGGAAATGCCGATGCCCCCGAACGGAACAGCCTCGTTTCTTTGATCCCGAAAATGAAGGAAAATACCCGACGTATCCGCGGTACAGGGATTGAATTCCGGATTCTTTTCCCCCACGCCTAACCCATCCACAAAAATAAAAACTACTCGAAGGTCTGTCATCATTTATTTCGGAAGATTTGTTGAATAACCAAATTGTCTGACGGCTGAGGGGTTCCGGCGCCATTTTTCACGTACTTTTACCCAGAGGTCCAGATACACCGGCCGATCCAGAAACTGTTCAATCTCTTCCCGGGCAAGCGAGCCCACCCGTTTCAAAGCCTGTCCCTTTTTACCGATGAGAATGGCGCGCTGGGAATCCTTTTCAACATAAATGACGGCACGGATGTAATCTTTTCGACCGGTTTTCTCTTTGAATTCGGCAATTTCAACGGTCGTGGAATAGGGGATTTCTTCCCCGTAAAGATAGAAAATTTTTTCGCGAATGATTTCCGAAACAAAGAAACGCTCCGAATGCTCCGTCAGATAATCCTCCGGGTAGTACGGCGGATGAACAGGAAGGGCTTCACGAATCGCCTGTTTCAGCTCATCCAGACCATCGGCCTCCAGCGCAGAAATCGGAAGAATATCCAGAAACGGGTGCGCTTTGGAATAGGCATCCATGAGAGGAAGAAGCGCGTCTTTGTGAATCAGATCAATTTTGTTGATCACCAGCAGCAT
>JAADHR010000151.1 GCA_013151735.1 Calditrichota bacterium
AAAAGGAACCATTAAAGAATTTTGGGTAGGGCTCCGGCAAGAAGAACAGCTGTTGAAGTTGGTTCAAAAAACTGAAGGTTCTCACTAACAGAAAAGTTATCCACATATTTTTCACATGGATCGTTCGTTGCAATTAAGCTCAGAAATAATTAGTTAGACCCTTTTGAAGCCTGTTTGCCTGTGCTTGTGCGGTTCATTTGAAGCAGAAATTTATTGATGTGTAACTTATTAATAAACAAGAAGAAGCGTAGCTGTTGGAATTGTGTATGAAGGAAGGGCGGTATTTATCCGCTGTTTTTATTGAAGTAAAGCCGTTTTTGTCCTTGTCCCCATCATGTGACGGCAAAATGTGAAGTTATCCACATATTATTCACACTTTTCCACACAACGAGCAAGCCCATGAAATAAATCAGAATGCCAAACCCTTTCTTCGGCCGCTTGAAACCGCTTTAAAAACCACATGCGGCTTTCTGTGCGAGTCGTAGCATGGGGAGTTCTGTCCCTTGGGCTGGTTGCTTTTGAGCCGGTTTATCTCAGAACAGGGGTTTAGGAAAATTGAACCGGAAAAGGGTAAATGGCCGGATGCGAAAAAGGCTCCGGATGTTGTGGTGACGCAGAGAAATTACCTAAGAAAAGGGCTTGTTTCTTTGACCAAAATCGGCTATTTTGTTTAAGCCATGCGTACTCTTTTCAACTCTATTTTGCAGGTTATGATGCTTGTAATCGATACAGCCTTTCGGATTTTTAAAAACAAAGTATTTCAGGCAATTTTCTTTTTTCTGCTTTTGCCTCCTCTGGCCCTGTTTTCTGCAGATTCTCCTCACTGGGAAAAAAATCACGTACTGGATACTGCCATTAAACGGGGCATTGATGCCACGATTCTTCAAAACTATTCACTGGCCTATTCGGTTTTTGACAGTCTCATTGCCAAAAATCCGGACGATCCCCGGGGATATTTTTACAAGGCGGCAGCGATTCAATCGAAAATGATGGATCTGGAAGACTACAGCGAAGGAGATGTGTTTGAACGATATATTCAGAAGACAATTCGATTGTCGAATAGAATGATTCACAGCTACCCGGGGGATGGGTGGGGCTATTTTTATGCCGGGAGCGGGTACAGCTATTACGCACTTTATCTCATTCATGAAAAAAAATATTTCAAGGGAATTCGCCTGGCTCAAAAGGGAATGGGCCTATTGAATAGGGCTGTGTCCTTAGACAGTACGGTTTTTGATGCCTATCTCGGGATTGGAACCTATGAGTACTGGCGAAGCCGAAAGACAAAATTTTTAAAGTGGCTGCCCATTTTCCCGGATCGCACCAAAGATGGGATCCGAAAAATAAAGCTCGCCTTTCGGAAAAGCCGCTTTGCGCGCTCTGTTTCACTAAACGAACTGATCTGGGTTGAAATTGACCGTGGGAATTGGAAAGCCGCCATCGATTATGCCAGGCAGGGCCTGGAGCAGTACCCCGGAAGTCGTTTTTTTCTCTGGCCTTTGGCAGAAGCCTACTTTCGGGGCGGGTTTCATCACCAGGCTGCCAATGCCTTCGCGGATCTTCTGAAAACTTATGAAAAGGAAACGCTTTCCAATCATTACAATGAGGCAATTTGTGCTTATAAAGTGGCGATCAGTGCCTTTTTCGATCACGATTACGTGCGGTCAAAAAAATACTGCGAGATGTTTTTATCCTATGCCAGGTCCCCGAAAATTAAAAAGCGCCTGAATCGAAAAAAGAAGGAAATTCGGAAAATCCTGGAAGAAGACAAAAAAATTCTATCGCGAATCACGTTGAAGCCCGAGCAGAAAAACAATAGGAATTTGCCTTAAAACCGAACGCCGCCATTCCCCTCATTTGCGCAAAAAAGAGTGTGCCAGTTTCCATAAATAGAAACAACAAACGTGCGCGCTGCGCATAAACCCCTGATTCTCCCGTCAAACAGCCTGCCAAGCAAATTATTTTTGAAGTC
The DNA here is from genome assembly GCA_013151735.1 of Calditrichota bacterium. Lineage (NCBI taxonomy): Bacteria > Pseudomonadati > Calditrichota > Calditrichota bacterium. Next base: position 1,973 of record JAADHR010000151.1, read on the forward strand.
GATGCCGGATTCTTGGAATGGCCCGATTCAGCAGCGTCTGCATGTCCCGGGTGTCTGGCGTTTCCTGATCTCTTGCGGAATAAATCTTAAAATAATGTTCGGCCGCCTGTTTCGCTTCCGCATAGTTCCCCTGGTCGTAATAAATTCTGGCTAAACTGAAGTAGGCATCTGTTGAATTGGGGTTGATTTTCAAGGCCCTATGAATGACTGCAAATGCAGAATCCGGTTCCCCATTCTTGTAATAGGCCCAGGATAAGTCTCTGACAATAAAAATCGAAGCGGCAGGGAATTTCTGAAAATCCAAAAAAAGAGGAATCGCGCGGGAATACTTACCCGTTTCCAGCGCTTTCTTGCCCACCAAATAATTAAAGATGAGTTTATAAGCCCGAGAATTCCTCTTTTGGGCCGAGGTGTCGGTTTGAATGTTTGTGAGGCACTGCTCAAGCAGTTGGTTATCGTGCAGCTTAAAGGCGTTTAATCCTTTTAGAAGAACCAAAACAGGAACCGTATATTTCGTTTGCTCAATCACCTGCAGTGATTTTTTATAATTCCCAATCTGATAATAGATAGTGGCCTGGAGGCCCGGCATCTGCAGGGAATACTCACTGTTTGAAGAGAGCGCTTCACCTTTTTTGAGGTAATCCAGGCTTTTTTGAAACATTCCCTTAAAAAAGTAGGCCTCTGCAAAATGATAACGAATGGCATCAGCCAAAATGGATCGCTCGGTGGCCAATTCCGGACGTATGGCGAGGGCCTTTTTGAATTCGGCAATCGCTTCATCATATCGGCCAATAAGCAGCAGCAATTCGCCCAGACTGTCGTGAGGATTGGCCTCGTCCGGAGCAATAAAAATATATTTTTTAAAATAGGCAATCGCCTCCGTCGTTTTTCCCTGTTGACTGGCCAGGTAGCCAAGCATGTTGTAGGCCATTGCGTAGTTGGGATTAATCTGCAAAATTCGTTTGAACTCCTGTTCAGCGGTTTTGTAATCCATTTTTCGCATAGCCATACCGGCCTTGGCAAGATGAGGCTCCACGGTATTATTATATTTCTGAAGAAGACTGTCCAGATAGGCTTCTCGCTTTTTTTCCGACGGGGCCAAATTCATAAAAATGATCCATCGTTCTCTTTCGGAAACCGTTGAGGCCAATTCTTTCGCCTTTTTCAGATACCGCTCTGCCAACCGTTTTTTATTGGTTTGGGATTTGTAGATTCCACCCAGGTACAGATAGGCCATTGCAAAGTTTGAATCCAAAGAAATCGCCTTGGCAAAATGAATTTCAGCTTCGTTGTTGTAGAATTTATTGGCGGCTTCTTTTCCCTCCAGAAATTCCTGGTAGGCTGCCTTCGAATGTGTGGTAACCGAACGCGGATTGTGAAAAAAAGCATACCACACCCCCCCTCCCAGTATAATCACAGCCAAAACATAAACTAGTTTTTTAAGCATATCCAGCTAATCCATCCAAGTTAAAAATTCGGGTTTCCGTTTTCAAGATGCAAATCCCTCTGCTCAGAATCTACGGGAATGGAGGGTGCATGTTTCAATGTGAACCTGCGACATCACTGATTTTCAGGAGAACCAGCGTAATGTCATCTCCCTGTGCGTTTCCGTTCAGGAAGGTTTCTATCTCATTCAAAACACCTGATTTCAAGCGTTCCAGGGAGCCGTTTGCGTGCGTCATTAAGGCCTTTCGGAGTCGCTCATCTCCAAAGAAATCGCCTTCTTTATTCATGGCTTCTGTTAAACCGTCCGTGTAAAAACAAAGAATATCGTTTTGTTTCAGTGAAAAACTCTTTTCATCGTAATGATAGGGCTGAATGGGGCCCAATGGGTAGCGGACGGCCGTTTGTTGAAGTTGGAGGACCACATTTTCCTCAGGCCGGACAATGAACGGCAGCGGATGTCCGGCACACGAGTAACGCAGGGATAATTCCTTCATGTCCAGAAGGCCGTAAAAGAGGGTGACAAAGATATTTTTTTCAAGCAATCCGTACAGCCGTTCACTGCTTTCACACAGCACTTCAGAAGGAAATTGGTGGTCTCTGGCTTCGGAGTGAATGATTTCTTTGGCCGCGACCATGGCAATGGCTCCGCTGATGCTTTTGGCTGAAACGTCGCCAATCGTGATTCCCATCTGATCTCTGTTTCGTGTAATTTCAATAAAATCATAAAAATCGCCGCCCACCTCCTGGGCAGGAATCGTGTGGGTCAAAATTTCTATTCCTTGAATGGACGGGTGGGTTGTCGGCAAAAGATGGTTTTGCATTTCAGAGGCGATCTTCAGGTCGCGGGTAATTTCTGCCTGATGAGTCAATTTTTGGTGAAGTGTGGCATTTTCAATGGCGATGGCTGTTTGATTGCCGAGGGTCTTCAGAAGCTGGATATCCTCTTTTGTGAAGGGTTCATTCCCTGGCCGTGAGCCAAGATTAATACTTCCAATCAGCTGATTTTCATATATAAGGGGGATGATAAGCTCACTGTTCACGCGTTGAAGCTCTGCCAGAATATTCTGGTTGGCGGTGTAAGGTTGAAGATCTCTTCGACGAATGGGTTTGCGTTCGGATTCCAGGAATTGAACCAGGGAGGAGTGTTTGTGAATAAAATCTGAAGGCCGGCCGCTGATTACAGGAAAGATCTGAAAATCGGAATTATTTGGATTTTTCACTGCGATCGAGACATGGTTGACGCGCAATGTTTCTTTTAATTTCTGGATAAGGAAATTAAGTAATTCATCCAATCTCAGAATTGAGATGATGGCTTCCGAAATTTCGTCCATCGTTTTGCGATAGTCGTATCTTTCCTTGAAAAACGTACGATCGACGATGGTTTGAATACGATCACGTAACGGATTAAAAAAATAAACGATAAGCAATGCCAGAACAAAAGGGAGGACGGGTGAGTTGGCGAGGCGGGTAAACGACGTGAGGGCGTCAACCGTTGCAATCAAAATAACGTACAGCAAAGAGATAACAAAGGTGGTCAGGGTGTAGACCACGCTTTTGTTGATGAGAATGTCAATATCCATCAATTGAAATCGGATAATGGCATAGGCAAAAGAAACGGGCAAAAAAACCATAGGAATGACGCCGGCCAGCAGGTATTGTGTATTTCCAAAAAAGGATCCCAGGATGACGCCGAAAATCAGGAAGGGAACCAATCCAAGAATAATTCCCCAGAGAATTACCCGCAGTTTTCGCCGAGTCTCAAAATCGGTGGCTTCCAGAAAAGTCCGGCTGAAACTGAAAATCCCCAGCGTAAAATAAATCACCAAAAGAGCCCAGCTCAGAGACGATTTGAGGATGAAGGGGGTTGGGAATTGTCCGAAATAGGAGAAAAAGTCAGGCAGGAATAAAAGTGCCGGGAGGAAATAAACCAGATAAAGGATTTTGGGATTTTTCTCAAGCCAGGGTTTGGGTTTGGGAAAAATCAGAAAAAAATGCAGAAAAAAGGCCGGCAAAAGGAACAGGGAAAATGTCCCGGCGCTGTGCACAAACCAATCGACCCAATAATAGGAGTGAGGCCGGAGGCTGCAGACCAGAAACAGAAAGAACGATGTGCTCATCAGGAAAAAAAGCCGGGCGGCCGCGTCTTCGGATTTAAACAGAAAAACCAGCAGCCCGACCAGGAAAAAAATTAATCCGATAACGGCGTAGTAGTAATAGGATGTGCTGACTAATCGATATTTCCCCAGAGTCAGTGAGACGGTAAAAATGGACGTTCCGCGCTGAATCAGGTAGGGAATGGTTTGACCGATTTTTTGTTTCATTAAAACGGTGGCCGCGTCGGAGGGGAATTTTACAATTTGGTGGGCAATGCCCAAAATACTGTCTCCTTTTTGCAGAGCGGCCTGTGCGGCCGGACCGCCGGGAGCGATCTCTACGATTTGCAAATTGCCCTTTTGGTAGGATGAGGTGATTCCGTCGTACGGCTTCTGAAAAAACATGTCAGCAATGCTGAGAGTGGCGATCGCAAGGGCAATAATCGCAAATAGCAGAAATGCGTATTTTCGTGTTTGAGATGACATAAAATCACGCGTTTTTTTGCTCTAATTCGCTTAGAGGTTTTTCCTTCGGAGTATCGTCAAAAACTCGAAACTAATTTGTACCAAACATTCGCAGTTCACGCTGCCGCTGGTTAATGTACTGAAATAGCTTTTTCTCGCCCGAATAGGGCAATTGAAGAAATTCGATAGCCATTACCGGCGGCTTTACCTCAGCATCCCAATCATAGCGGCGGATAATCCCCCGTGCCTGGATTTTGCCTTGTGCGGGGATTTCCAGTTCAATAAAATCTAAATTCTGACCAATCGGGGGAGTGGTTTTTTTCTCAGGCAGGCGAAAGGCGATTCCTCCCAAACTTACATCTTTTACCTGATCAACTTCCAGAACAGTGTCTTGAAAGGAAACCGCCACCCGGATCGGGTTTGTTTGGGCCGGATGAACGCGCAGATACCGCCGTCTTTCGGCTTCTCGAGATGATTCTGGCATTATTCCCTCCAAAAAATCAATTTATTTTATTATTGACCCTCCCTCCGGCCTCCTCGCTGAGATCAGGGAGGAGTCACGGGGTGGGTTCAGAAGGCCGGGTTCTATTTTCAAAAAGAGTATCTTTTCCACAAAAATTCCAGTAGAACCAATTTGTTTTCCGAATCTGGGTTAAATTAACCCAAAACTTGTTCAAAAATCAAGTTTTTCTTTTCTTCCGTGAATGAAAAATTAGATAGGAAAAAATGAAAATAATTCATATATTAAATTCTGATCCGGATTTGAAATGTGAAAAATAGGTGCATTGGATCCCATACGGGCAAGAATGCCGTTGGATTTTTCAGACAAGCCATTTGCAGGAACAGGGATTTTATGGGCTTCATCAGAAATTTTGCTGTAACACTTTTTTCTCAGGGTTTGGTTTTTGTCGCTGGATTTTTAAATGGGGTAATTATTGCCCGCGCTCTGGGTCGCACGGGTCGGGGAGAGTACGGTCTGGTCGTTTTTCTGGCAACGGTTCTTTTGGTGCTTTTTGGTGAAGGAGTACACCGGGCAAATGTGTATCTTACCAGCCGGGATAAATCAGATGATAATATTTCCAAACTTTTTTCAAACTCCGTAGCCTATTGGGCCATTATTTTCCTTGTTTTTTCAGGCCTCCTGTTTCTTCCCGGGCGGTTGTACCAATTTGTTTTTCCGGGCCTGAACCCCCTGTATGTTCGGATCGGTATTGGCGTCGCCCTTTTTTTTATTTTTAATAGAAGCATTCAGGGTATTTTTTTGGGGCTGCAGCAATTCTGGCATTACAACCTTTCGTATATCGGCCCCACACTCGTCTTTTTTGTTCTCAATGCCATTTTCTTTTTTACCATTAGCCAAATGACGACCCGGCTGGTTCTTACGAATTATTTTGCAGCCATGAGTGTGGTTTTTGTTATTTCTTTGATTATTTTCAGACGCGAGCACCGAATCCATTTTCGTCCGAATATTGGGCAGTTTTTTCGGGACCTGTCCATCCGAAGCCGGGCCACTCTGGCTTACCTGATGATCTACCTTTTAATTCAGTCCAATTTGTACATTGTGAACTACAAAGTGGGCCTGGCCCAGGCCGGCCTTTTTGCCGTGGCGATGAACATTGCAAATCTCATCCAGCGGGTGCCAAATGTGGCAGGAACCGTGCTTTTCCCGAAGGTCTCCGAAAGCAGGGGAAGCTATCAGATGAACCTCACCCTGCGGGTTACGGGAGTGGCCTTTTTGATCGGAATTTCTCTGGCTGTATTTTTTTACTTTTTTGGTGAACAGCTCATTGTTTATTTTTACAAAGAAACGTTTCGCCCTTCCTACCATGCCCTGATGTGGCTTTTCCCGGGAATCCTGATGATGAGTGTTGCCTCCATTCTGAACATTAATCTTTGGGGACGAGGATTTCCGCGGGTTTCAATCATTGCGCCCTTTCTGGGAGTCGTGGTGGATGTTACATTTTGCTTGATTTTTATTCCGAAGCGCGGAATTATTGGAGCTGCTCAGGCAGCATCATTGGGATTTGGCACGTTTGCTGTCATTATCATTGGATATTTTTTATGGACTTATCGGAAAAAGTGGAAAAGCATCGAACTCGGCCTCTGAAAATTCTTTACATCTCCCAATATTTTCCCCCTGAAGTAGGTGCTACCCAATCGCGGGCATTTGACATGGCCTATTATTTGTCCGAGCGGGGGCATCAGGTCACGGTGATTGGAGAATTTCCCAATCATCCCCGGGGAATTGTGCCCCGGGAATACCGGAACAAATTTTGGGAACGTGTGAAATTGGAAAATTTCGCCGTATGCCGTACCTGGGTTTACGCTTCCCCCGAAAAAAGCTTCTTAAAACGAATGCTTTTTTATGTGAGTTTTGCCCTGTCTTCGTTGGTAGCAGGTCTTTTTATTCGCGGATCCTTCGATATAGTTTACGCCACATCGCCTCCACTTTTTGTGGGGGTAAGCGGGTATGTTCTGAGCCGACTGAAAAACGCGAAATTTGTGTTTGAAGTCCGGGATTTGTGGCCGGATTCGGCGGTGGCTCTGGGAGAATTGAACAATGCCCGTTTTATTCGATGGGCCAGAACGCTCGAAGAATTCTTCTACCGGAAGGCCCAAAAAATTGTTGTGGTTACTGCCGGCATCCGGGAAGCCCTGCTGCGCAGAAAACTATCGCCGCAAAAAATTTGCCTGGTCAAAAATGGAACGAATACCCGTTATTTCAGGAACGTTGGGGCCGGGGTAAAAGAACAGCTTGGCCTGCAAAATAAATTTGTTGTGGGATATTTTGGAATTTTGGGGCTGGCCCAGGGAATGGAATTTCTTTGTGAAGTGATTGAGAAAATGAAATCATACGAGGACATTCACTTCATCTTTGTGGGGGAAGGGCCCAAGAAACAGACTGTCGAGGCGTTGAAATCCCAAAAAAAACTAACCAATTTAACTCTTCTGGGGGAAGTTCCGCGAGAAAAAATTGCCGGGTACATTTCTGCGTGCGATGTGAGTCTGGTTCCGCTTCGAAAAAAGGAATTGTTTACCGGAGCCTTGCCCTCCAAAATGTTTGACACGATGGCCTGCGAACGCCCTGTCATTCTGAGTGTGGAAGGAGAGGCGCGACATGTTTTGCAGGAATCCGGTGCGGGTATTTTTGTAGAACCGGAAAACGCCGGACAAATGATTTCCGCCATCCTTCACTTGAAATCGGATCCCCGGATGCGTGAAGAGATGGGAAAAAACGGCCTTCGGTTCGTTGAAAAAAAGTTTTCCAGAAAAGCCCTCGCCGGGGAGTTGGAGGCCTGCTTGTTGGAACTATTTTAAACGGAATCAACCACGATCATCCACCCTCGAATGCAGGACGGCAATTCCCACGAATTTTCACCAAGGAACACATACTCTTGAAATAGAACAGTCAGAATTTGGTGCAATGATTTTCAGATGTGCGGACAGGCACCTTTTGTATTTGTTTCCCTACGAAAAATGGTTTTGATCACAGCAGTAGGTCTTACAAACAAGGGTTTTCAGTTTGTCTGACGCACGTTCGATATCTGCCGACGAGTCGTACCGGGGAGCGGATATCCGGTAATTCCGATAGTCCTCCAGATAGTTTGGGTTTTTTCCATCTTCCAGAGCAGAGATTATGTTGACCATTTCCCGGGCCGTTGCGTAGTGGAGAATGGCGTTCGTACCGTCGTTGTAAGCCGATTCCAGATACGCGAAAATAAAATCCATTTCTTCTCCCAAAGCTGCCTGTGCGTAAACCGAACCGTGGGTGTGGGTTTTCACAAAAACAACGTTCGGAACCCCAACAATGTGAATGCCCGTGCGGATCCAGGCGTCAATGCGCCGCGGGGTAACCTGCGGATCGCCGTCAATGGCATCCCCGAAAATACGAAGTCCCAACGGGGTGCTTTTCTTCCAGAATGGATAAACAGGCCCCTGAACAAGCATGAGTCCGGGGCCGCGCTTTCGGTTTTTGGCGACTCGCACTCCCGTGTTGTGGCTTTTCGGCTTGTGGGGATTGTCTCTAACGTAATAGATGGAATTGATCTGTGCGGGATTCGATTCATTCAGAGAAGGAAAGGTGAAATCCGCATAACAGCCCGTTTTTTCAAGAATCTCAATCTCGTTGTTTACACCGCAATACTTTCCGTGACGGGAATTGTCCAGTGCCCAATCACCATGAATAAACGCGTATTTTTTCTGCCCCTTTTCTTCGCCGAAAATGCCAAACATGGAGTACTCCTCCACGCATTGGCGAAGGGTTTTTTCGAGATTTTCGGATGTATCCGGACGAACCGTTCCGTGGTGCAGGTGAAGTTCGATTTCACCGTACCCGGCTTCGCATAATGAGACTAATTTTTTCAGCGCGTAAAATCGGTGGTAGTGGGGCGGGAAAAACCAGGTTCGTTTGGGCAGATTTCCTGCATGGTCGGCATGTTCCTTCACCAGCTCGGGATATCGTTTGAGAAGGGTGTCCACCCGCTCGATTTCGGTTTTGGGGTCTGCCTGACCGCTTCCGGGTTCGTAGTGGTCGACGGTTGCGAAAACAATGTGCAGGGGTTTCTTTTTTGCAACACGCACCCGGCTTTTGTAATCGGCGAGGTATCTGGCGAGCGTGCGCAGAGTGAATGAGATTTTGAAAAGAGTATTCATGAGGTGTTCTTCGTTTCCGAATTCAGATGTGTTTGGATTCGTGTCCCTTAGTGTAGCCGCATCCTTTACGGATGCGATCGGGAAACACACGCAGGCATAAAGCCTGCGGTTACTTCGGGAATTTCTGATTTGTTCAAAGGCTCAAAACCCATCTCACGGGCCACTTTACTTAAATCGGCTCTTTTACTTGAAAGAATAAGAAAAATGGGATTTTCCGCAGGAGACAAATGGTCGTTCACCATTTTTGTCAGCACCTGCGAAAATACTTTGGACGATTTTACTTGAGGATTCACATAAAAATCGTGAAGGACGAGTACCTCATTGTTTTCCCCAATGCCTGAACGGTTTGCCGATAGTGAACCTCCTTTAACCCGTGAGAGCCGGCCGGCCCACCCATACGCAGTGAGGACGCCATTTTTCACGACAGTGTAGGAGATTTCGCCCCGGGAATAGTGGGCCAGAGCCTCCCGAAGGATATCCGCCCGGATTCGCCAGGGGGAGGTGCTCCGAAACAGCATGAAATCGGCATAGCGCTGCGTGTGAACCCCTTTTGAATCGGTTAAATGGTTTTTGTGACCTGTTCCCGGTGCGAGCCTAAAATAGCGGTCTTTTTTCCGCTTGAAAAGCCGGGAACTCACGTGCACGAAGGTCTCGGACCACCCGCTATTCCGGGCTCTCTTTTGAAAATCGTAAAGTTTGGCCACTTTTTGCTTGATGCCTTTGGGATTGATTCGCAGGGCCAATACCAGATATTTGACCGTTTTTCTGAGCAAATCACTGACGTCCCTGAGAAGTTTATCGCGTCGATTGAAATAAAATGTGGGCTCAACAACCTCGTGATGATCACTGCCCAGGCGGGCCTTGTATTCGTCCTCGCCGGGCGTTAAATCAAACCGAGTGAAACCTTCTTGCCTGAGCAACTCGATAAGTTTAACAAATAAAACGGTTCCCGGAGAATTCCTGCTTTCAACCGGATCGTAAGCGGTGAGTCCCAGATAAACCGTGGAGTCATCGCAGGCGCCAAAATGGTAAGCAATGGGCTCGTCGTTCAGCCATAAAATGCTGAAATGGTTGTTCTGCGGATAGCGCATTCGGGCAATGTAAAACTTCTTTTTATTCGGATCGTTTTCAAAGGGTGCTTCTCCATGAATGGCTTCCTGCCTGAAATCACATTGTGCAGCGAGACTGTCAAACCACCTTTCTGCTTTTTCTCTGCTTGTGATTCGTTCAAGATGGAAATATCCCCTTTTTTTGTACCGATTTATCTTGCTTTTGATTGATTTGTTCCGCATAATTTTTTTGATTTTCTCTTCGGCCCTCAAATCCAGAAAAGGGGGGCGTTGCCGAATGTATTTTACAAAAATTCCGTTTTGTGCGAGTTTCTTTGAATGGAGCCAATCGATGTGTGCCCCGGGAGGTATCCACCGCCAGGTCCATTGGCGAGGGTGGAACTCGTTCTTTATGGCAATCATGGCTTCAACAAGAAAATTACGTTCAAGATGTTCCTCGCAGATCCATCCGTGGTACTCGCCCTGCCAATCTCCTGCGTGGGCCAGGCGGCCGTCGTTTCTGGAAAACGACAGAGGAATAAGACCGATCAGTCTGCTTTCGGCGTCGTAACCCAGTACCAGAACCGGCTCGTGTGTGTTAAGGTAGTGCTCATACCACGTCAGAACAAAGGGGGGCTCCTGAATAACGGTTGTCATTTTCTGGCGCAAGCTCAGGCTTTGCCAGGATGCAAGAAAATCGGAATCCGTCAGTGTGTTGAAGACGTCCTTTCCCCTTAAAATGCGAATGGTTACATGAACAGAGGACAATTAGACGCGCCTTTAAATTTAATCCGTACTTTGGCCAGTTGTTGGTCTTTTTTATTAGGAAAAAGAATTCTTACTGCTTTTATCGGCAGAAAACGGCTATTTAGTGAATGTGGCCCTCGTGCAAATGAGATCTAATGTCACCGAAAGAGGATTACCACTTCCGACTGTAAATCCCACTGATTCCGATAAGAGGAACCATTTTTTTCCGGGCGGCGAAATAGGCCGGCCAAATTTCCAGGCCAAATTGATTTTTCTCGCTGCGGGTGTACAGGATTCCCGTGGGAAACTTTAACAGGGTCAGGTGGGCCCAGCCCTTTTTGGGATCGGTTGTCAGCATGAAATCGGGGCCGATGCCCACGTAGGGGCGAATGGTTTTCCCCGGCAAAAAGGAGTACTGGTAATTGGCATGGATGCCCGGCACAAAATGCCATTTTTCAACGCCCAGATAGATCCCCGCACGCAGTGCGGAATGACGGTTGAAATCGTAGTGGTAGTCAATCCCATAAAGAATGGTGCCACTCAGTGTGATACTGAAATCAATGCGGCTGTTCTGAGCGTGACTCGGTGCGGCGAAAATTGCCGTCAGGGCCAGAAAAAGCACGATAATTGTCTTTTTCATACGTCACCTCGCTTATTTGTTTGGTGGATGTGTTGACAGGGTTTCGATCAGAATAAAGATACCGCTTAGCAAAAGGGGCAGAGGCAGAATGACGAACATCATTAGTTTGGTAGATGCCGGCATTCCGGAATGAAAAAAGAAAAAAATCGCGAAAATCCCTTCGAATAAAAAGAGACTGCTCCCAATGATCGGCCAGCGAATTGATGCAAGGGCCGTCCCGATGATAAATAGTCCGATCAGACTCTCAATGAGCCCGGCGAATGTCAATCCGTGGCCCAGTAGGGTGAATAACAACCAGAACCCGCCAAAAATCAGACCAATGACAATACCGCTTTGTTTAAGGCTTTTAAGGATGGCCAATTGGGCAAAAAAATAGAAAGCGGGTGGAATAACCAGAAGCAGGACCCAGTCGGGCGGAATGCCCTGTTTGAATTCGGGATACCTGAAAATGAATGCCAGAACAAGAAGGGTGTACGTTAAAAAGAAGCTGAGATTCCCCACTTTTAGTGAAAGTAAAATTTCCCGCTCATCGCGATCGTGAAGTCTGCCCAGGAACCGTAAGAGGTTGTTGGTGAAAAATAAAGGCAATAAAAGCAGCAGGACCACCGGCCAGCGGGAAAGGCCAATCAACAAAATAAAAATGGACATCAGACTGGCAAAAGCCGTGCCCACCCGGGGGGTAAGAGTCTTAAACATCGCTCTCCTCCAACTGAAAAAGTGATTCAACTGTTGTGTTCAGCACGCGGGCCAGTTTAAGAGCCAGCAAAACCGAAGGATTGTATTTTCCCTTTTCAATGGCGATAATGGTCTGGCGGCTCACACCCACCTTTTGCGCGATTTCTTCCTGCGTCAGTTCATCTGCTAAAAAACGGTGTTTTCGAAGCGTATTTTTCATTGTCCATTGCGATTCCGAGCTTAGAGGTTGTTTCCCACGAATTTTACGAAGAACCTCGAATGGCTTTTATTAATATCACGATAAAACGTTATTTGCGCCATTGACGGTTTTGACACTGAATCGAGTATTATTTCAATTCCAGGGATTCCACTCATTTTCAGAATAAAATGTAAAGTATCTTTTACAAAATGTCAAGTATTATTTTCATTTCTTGTAATTTTTTTGCCGTATTTCTTTATGAACGGGTTTCTTTGGGCGAAAAGCCGGAAACTTTTCCTTGATTTATTTGGAAAAAATAAGTAATTTAAATCGGTTTTTATCCGTTTTTCTCTCATTGTCACACCGGATATTTTTTGTGTTGATGAAAAAGATATTTGGACAGGTAGATTTAAATCACAAACTCACGGTTCGAAATCGATAGTCACACGCGTCAACAATACCATTCATTTAAATAAGGAGGCACGTCAATGAAAAAAATAAGGTTAATGGGTGTTCTTTTTATTGTGCTTGCCAGTTTTTTAGCCACCAGCGCATTTGCCCAATTCGGGTTGATGAATCTGAATCGGAAGGCTCAGGAGGGATTGCTAAACGGGGGGATCGGTTTAACAACCATTGACGGCGAGAGCTATTTTACGATTAACCTTCGTCCGGAAATTGCGTTTGGTAAATGGGGGCTGGGGCTGAATGTCAATTTGCTTTACAGTACCAAAACCGGTCATATCCGTACCAAGGACTGGAATGAAAAATATGATTATCTTCGAATGATTCGATACGTCCGTTACGGCTGGAAAGGGGATAAATTCTACACCCGCGTGGGGGCTCTGGATGCCGCCCGGCTTGGACATGGATTTATTATGAATTATTACACCAACCAGGCCAGTTACGACGATCGCAAGGTGGGTCTGGCTCTGGATGTGGACATGGGCTTTGTGGGGTTTGAGTCCATGACGAGCAACCTTGCCCGGCTGGAACTGATCGGGGGACGCGGGTACATTCGACCGCTTCACTACTCGGGTGTCCCCATTCTCAAAAATCTGGCCTTTGGCGCAACTTACGTGACGGACACCGATCCGGACGGAAACCGGGCTACAAAGGATGCCGTGGCTGAGTACGGCGCCGATGTCGAGCTGCCCATTATTAATTGGCCGATTTTGTGGATGGGTGTGTACGGGGACTATGCGAAAATCAAGGATTACGGTTCGGGGAAAGCCGTGGGTATTGGGGTTCAGATCAAAAACTTGTTGGGGCTGCTTTCAGTAGAAGCCAATCTGGAACGCCGATTTCTGGGAGAAAAATTTCTGGCCAGCTATTTTGACGCCTTTTATGAAGTGTACCGTTATTTGCCAAACGGAGCGGGCAGGGGCATTGAAAAAGTGGCCTCTCTTGATACCATTACAACCGAGACCAAAGGGATTTATGGGTCGCTGTACGGCAAAATCCTCGGAACCATTGAACTCATGGGAAGTTTCCAGCGGTTAGATGCCCGGCCCAAAAGCGGTATTTTGCATTTGAGTGCAGACGCCACAAAACTAATCCCTGTGCTGGCGCTGCATGCGTCGTATGATAAAATGAGCATCGAAACGGCTAAGGATGTATTTACGCTGGACAATCGCTCCATTGCCCGTGTGGGAGTCGGCTACAAGATAAAGCCTTACCTGATTGTTTACGTCGATTACATCTGGAGTTTTGTTCTGGATGAAAAAGAAAACGTGTACAAACCTCAGGAACGCATCGAACCGAGGCTGTCGCTTAATTATCCTTTTTCGTTCTGATGACGTTACGGGGGGACATGTTTCAGTGGGCAAAAACGCCGTTCTCATGGCTTCTTGATTTTGTTTACCCGCCAACCTGCCTGGTGTGTAAGGAGGTCGTTGAAAATGGCGATCCCATTTGTCGGTCATGTTTTTCGAAAATTCAGCCTTTTGATGAAGCAGAGAAGCTGGAGACTCTTTGGATTTCCCGCCACAAAACCCATCCCATTTATCTGGATGGGTTTTTGGCGGGTTTTTATTTTGAATCCAATCTGCAAGAATTGCTGCATTTGCTGAAGTATCAAAAAGAGAGGCGACTGGGAACCTTTTTTGGCAGGTGGCTGGGGAGACATCTGTCAACCCAGCTACGCGAGTGGAAAATTGATTGGATTGTTCCCGTGCCTTTGCATCCGCGCAAACGGCGGAAAAGGGGGTACAATCAAAGTGAATTGATTGCCAGGGGGGTGGCTGCTGAAAATGCAATGACACATATTCAAAATGCTTTGAAACGCACGCGAAATACACCCACCAACACGGGCCTTTCAGCGGTGGAGCGGATTCGCAATGTATCGGGTGCCTTTGTTGCCAACCCCCGCCTTCATTTTTCAGGAAAACGAATTGTGTTGATTGATGACGTAATTACCACGGGGTCAACCCTGAACGC
>JAADHR010000152.1 GCA_013151735.1 Calditrichota bacterium
GCCTCCACATCTTTTGCCGAGATCAACAAAACCGGCAGCGGCGGCCAGCCGTCCGGGATTTTTTCATCAACGGTGAACAAAACCGCAGACCCCTCTTTTTTCAGCCGATCGTCAAAGGCCTGCCGAAGTGCCTCCGGAAGCTGATCCCGCACGCGCTGTGTGTAGAGATTCTTCCCTTCGATATCCAGAGCAAGCCGGAAAGAGGTTCCGTAAGGCAAATCTTCATCGTAATTTTCGGGCGTGGGCAGCTGCGCATCTTCGTGAGGAAGCGTGCGTCGCCGATGCCAGTCGTAATCATCGTACGTCGGTGTCACAGGTACCCCGCGCCGGATGAAAGCCGATTGCAGAACAAAGGCCTGTTTCTGGACCTCACGATCGTGTGGGTAAAGGATGTGCGTCATTCCCAATGTGGCAATTGCCTGATCGCCCTTCAAAATACGGCCATTTACCCCCAGTTCCACCCACCGATTGGCTTTTCGGGTACCCGCCTCCGAATAATTCCAATTCTGTGATGTCTGGAAGCTGTATTTTCCTTTGCTCTTCCGCTTGGTTAAAAATGCAAAGCGATCTTCAAAAATGGGCTCCACCCCTTTGAGGCGAAACGGAAAAATCACGGCGAAAAGCTGGTGGGGAGCCGAATAATCCGAAATCCGGGTTTGAAAATCAATCCGGCGGACACCCTTCGCCAGCCGGATGACCTGGTAGCGATTGGCCAAAAAGGTTCGTCCCTCCACTACGAATTTTTCCGTTAAAGGTCCCCGAAAGGCACGTACTTTTGCCGGAAACTCGTGACTGAATCGGCGCACGCCGTTTGTAAACACTTCCCACGACGGTTCCCGCCGCCCCCCTACCTCTTCCATCACCACGATCTCATTGCCAAAACCCTTCTCCGTATCCAGAATTTCACGATTCGCTTGCTTATCAATAATAGAAACGAGATGTCCGCCATTTTCTTCGCCGACTTCCAGACGAAAATACTCGTTTTCAATCTGAAGCGAGTCCATTTCCACCGGCTCCGGCAGAGGATCTGACGAGGGTTCCAAATACACGGTCGTGTAACCAAGTGACGGTACATTCTCCACACGAATCAGGAGAGTGACTTCTTGCAGAAAACCGTTCGCATCTACTTTTTTCGATTGAATTTCAAAAAGCAGGTTGTTGCCCGCAGAGTCGGTTACCTTCAGGCCGTTTGTTTGAAGCGAAGAAACGTCGATGGTCAGGTCGACCAAATCCGTTCGGCTCCAATTCAGACTGTTAAACACCCCAACCGGAATAGCCGGTGTTTCATTTCGGTGTGTCTGCACCAGAGAGGCCAAACTGACAAGGGATTTCCGCCGTACTTCGGAAGCCAGTTCCAGAGATTCCCGCAAACCGGACATGAGGTCCAGATACGACCGGTCGTTCATGGTACCGGTAATTGCGTCATGGTGATGCAAAAACAGCAGCTGGCGCCAGACCTTGTCCAGGGCACGATCGGGATAACGGGCTCCAAAGAGTGCCGCAAGGGTGGCCCATTTTTCCGCCTCCAGTACCCGATTTTCGGCGATCCGGTTGGCAATTTTAAATTCCGTTCGGGACAGGGCGGTTCCCTGGTGGTGCCATTCAAAATCCCGGGCAATGACGGGAACATCCAGATTTTTTTCTTTGATTTCCGCCCGTGCTTCGCGAAACCACTGCCGATGGGCCACACCCGAAAAAATCACCTGCTGAGGCAAACCTTTTCCTTCTTTAAACCGACCGCACTTTCCAACCACCCAGGATGAGGGAGGCTTAAAATCAACGGCATCCAGGCGCAAATTGACCGAAAATCCCAGCGAGGCCATTTCGGGTGTGTGCTGGGCAATGTGTTCCCAAAAATCTTCTTCCGACGTCACCGGAAATCCCCGTCCTCCCCGATCAATTCCAAGGCCGTAATCCACGCGTCTGAACAGCAGTACGGAACCGTCCGGCGCCTCGTGCCAGAAAACCGGCCGGGCTCCCCGAATGTTTTTTGACCACACACACCCCAGAAACCGGGATTTCTTCAGGATTTGAGCCAATTGGCAGGCGTGCCCGAACACATCCCAGGGCATGTAAATTTCCGGCGAATCACCCAAAAAGCCCTCGTGGTACCAGCGTCCGTATTGAATATTTCGAATGAGGCTTTCGCCCTGAACAATGGTTTCCGACGGCTGGCTGTGCGACCCTCCCGTACCGACACGTCCCTCCCGGATTAATTTCCGAAGGAATTCCCGATCTTCCGGATACAAATCCAGGTAAGGCTTAAGGTACGTCAATTCGTGTACAAAAAATCCGTAGTCAGGATCCCGTTTTGCTGCCAGAATATTCTGATGCAAATCACTCAAAAGTGAAACCGCATAATCGCGCTGATCTTCCAACCAAACCACATCCGAATGAAACCCAAGGGTGACAAATGTTTTCATACAGCCTCCGATAGAAAAGGGAATTTCCAAAAACTATTCTTAAATTATTTGATCCTTACAAATATTTTTTAAACCAGTCAACCGCCTCCTGAAAGGATTCTTTCAGGGGAATTTTACGATGCTTTGTCGGGTACCACACCACATGTTTCGGCTTGCCTGCCGCCTTTTGCAAACGTTTCGCCAACATAGGTGGAATGACTTCGTCCCGGCTGGCATTGATGAAAAGCACCGGACGCGGTGCAATTTTCGCTACAAAATTCAGGGGTTCGATCGGTGCCAGGAGATTGCCCACCCGTGCGGAGAACATCCTGTAGCCAAAAAGGACTTTGAGCCCCCCGCCCGCCAGAGCCAGAACCGAAACCTTGACGCGCGGCTCTACCCCGCAAAAAACAGCCCCGGTAATGCCGCCCAGGCTGATACCCATAAAACCGATGCGCGCCGGGTTAATGTCCGACCGCGATTGCAAATAATCCACTGCCCGGCGCAAATCGAACACCGTTTGCACGATGGCATTACGGGTGGTAAACGGGTAGGGCTTTCGCAAATTGAATTTAAAATCCGGATCCCGGCGCTCGCCGTGCAGGGCATAATCAATTCGGAACACGGCGTAGCCCGCCTGTACAAACGCGCGGGTACCAAAATCCATGTAGTCCACAGATTTGTTATCCCCCAGCCCGTGAAGAAACAGGATCACCGGCAAAGGCCGCTTGCCGGACCGCGGCAAATTCAGGAGTGCCGGCACGCGCTGTTGGTGCACGCTCTTGTACGTGACGTGAAACAACGAATCCACGTCCGTGGCCCGCACCAATTGTACTTCCGGTCGGAGCGGGTAATTGGCATCGTAATCGTAATAATGGTCAATCGAAATTGACTTCGACGTTCCGCAGCCAAAAGCCAATTGGGCCAGTAAAACAATTAATCCCAAAAAACGGATCGATTTTTTTGTCAGATTCATTTTGTCATCCCGAAATAGGCTTTTTTCGGCCAAAGTGTTCGTTGATGTCACTCCACGTAAAATCGGTCACCGAGTGGTTTGCCGAAGGCGACGCGTACCGAGGCAACCGGAAACCAAACCGCAAAAAGGCCCTCAGCAGAAAGCCTTGAGCCAACAGATTCCGGGGCTCTTGGCTAACGTCTACGCGCTCGTCTCGATACGATGGCTGGCCTTCGACACTTCGATAAGTTCAGTGTAAACTCCGCTCAGCCACCAGCCATCACTCGACGACCGCTCATGTTTCCTGTATTTTCAGAAAAAAATTCTTTGATCTTCCAAAACCAGTCCACCAAAGAGCTGTGCACTACCGTTTCTCCAGCCACACCTCCGCCACCTGACAGCCGCGGCCGGAGAGGCGTTTCCAGGTCAGCACCAGGGTTCCGGAGCGGGTTGCCCGTTTGGGCAAATCGAACACCAGCGGCACAACAGGCCGGGGTTGTTTCAGCGGGCCGTGAATCACAATGGAATCGTTGGCCGTCAGTGACATGGTCGCATGAAATCGTCCGGTGTAAATGACCCGCAGCCGGTAGCGGGCCCCCTTGTCCAAACCGGTGTAGCGCAGCTTCAACGGTGTTTGGTACAGGGTTTGAGCCTGATCCCGCCAGGAAAGGCGCTGCGGGGGCTGGCCGGAAAACTCGTCCTGCGCGGATTCCACAAACCCGGGGTCGGCCTCCCATCCTTTTCCAGGAAGCAGGTGCGGTTCCTTGGCCGCATTTCCCAGATCGTCATAAAAGCCACCGGGGCCGGCGTCCTCCCAATTGACGACCTTCCGTATCGCTTTGAGCCGGGCAGCGGGATCGCCAAGAACGTCAATACTGCGCAACACTCCGGTTAACCATTCCCGATTGTTCAGGGAAACATCCAGGGCATCCAGCAACGCCCCCCGTTCTGAATTGTACGCATGGTGCAACGGGACACTCAACTGCATGCCAATGGTTTGATTGAGGCGGTTCCCCAGCGCTACAATCTGTTTTTCCCAGCGCTGAATTTCGTCGTCGGAAGGGCGATCCTGCAGCAGGGTCGAGGCCTGCTCCAGAGCGCGAATCACCCCTGTTTGAGACGCCTTCCGCAACACCGAATCCACCCGATCTTCCAGCTTTGTTTCCAGACGATTCCGCCGTTGAACGAAAGCGTCGTAGGTCGCCCGAAACAATCCCTGCTGAAACCGCCAGTTTTCCCGAACCAACGCCGGGTGAGAATCGGCCAGTGCCTGCCAGAGCTGCAGCGTGCTTACAATGCCCGTATTTTTCGCAATGGGGCCGTCCCAATTTTTTTCGAGATCAAAAACTCCTTTTGCCAGTTTTCCGGCCTGATCGGGAAGAATAAAACAGCGGCTGTATTCCGTGAGGATTTGTTTTACCGGTTCAGAAGGATTCCACCCCAAGGCACTCCAGACGAATTTGTTCACATCGTCGTTGACGCCCTCGGAATACGTCACAAATCCCGCCGCCCGTTTTCGGTAAAGCCTAAAAATATGGGCCATCTGCACAGGACGGGGATTGATCGGCTCGCGGTTTTCCATGATGGCGTATGCCCGGTCCCAATGGGGCACCGGATACTGGCATCGCACGCTGTGGGTGATGTCCGGGTAGCGCCGGATTTTGTACCGCGCCGGAACCCGTGCGCGCTCTTCCTCCAGCGACAGGTGCGTCCAGGGACCGTACACCACACCGGTTAACCAATCCGGTTTTACCCGGCTTAAATAATCAAAAAACACCTTGTTTTTCGCTTCGTCAAACCCCTGGTTAGACACCCAAAGCCGGGCGTTCGGGTGGGTACGGTGCAACAGAAGGGCCATTTTTTTCAGAAAGGCAAACAGCACCTCCGGCGGCTGATGACCCGGATCGCCACCCGGAACGAACCAGTCGTCAATGTACGGAAGGGAACGGAACCAGCGCTCCCGAAGCCGAAGGGCTTTTTTGAACTGCGCCGGGTCGCGGTAATCGCCGTCCGCTGCATCCGACCACACGCTGACGTCCAACCCGTAGGAATGAATCAGCCGACTCAACGCCCGATTCATTTTGTCCGGCGGCTGTTTCATTAAGATCTGATCCTTCGGGTTGCCCCGCGCTGAGACCACCAGCTCGATGGTGTTGGTGCCGAAAACAATCAGATCCCGAATGTACTGCTCGTACTGCCGGAGCGTCCAGGCGTCGTACGTGTTGGAAAGCGGCCGGTAAGCCAATTGATGCCCGCGAATGGGTGTGGCCGGCCGGGTCGAAATCGCAAGGTTCGAAGGAAATTGCAGAACGCCCTTACCCCAATTGGCCTGGCGCAGCAGCCAACCCAGACCAAAAAGCACGCCGCGGTTGGTATTCGCCGCAACCACCAAAACCGGATGTCCAGCCCACAGCACCTGCTGCACGAGAAAGCCTTCATGACCCAGCGTGTCTTTGGCTGTTTGCCACTGCTTTTTTGGGGAGAAATCAGCCGGCAGGGTCTTCAAATCGGTCGTCAGCCAAATGGCGGGCGCCTGAATTCCCGAAGCCGATTGTTGCACGGGAAGGGTGATTCCTGTCCGCCGGGCGATTTCTTCCTGAAAAAACTCAAGACTTTTTTGTCGCAGAGCACTGGTGTCTGAGTCGGCTGAAATCAGCATAGCGTGGGAAAAGTCCAGCCGGTGGGTTTTGTGCGGGAATTTTCCACACGATATCAAGACAGTAAAACTGAGCAAAATAATGAATCCAACCTTTTTCACGGTCATCCTTTCGAAATTGCCTGTTGACTTCACCCATTATTTATTCGGGAGCCGGTCCACTTACTTGCCTCGCAACGGGGATTGCACGCCAATGGCGCATTTTCAACTTCGTCCGCCTTGGGTGGACTCCTTACAATGACAACCCATTCTGGAAAGTTCTCTGAATCCTGGCCAAAACAATTCGTGAAAATTCGTGTCTTTCGTGGCTCATTTTTTTACTTACAGAGCGGTAGCATAAAATCCAGCATGCGTGCCTCGCTTTCCGCAGGGTGTTTGCGCGCATCCACCCGCGTGACCGGTTCGATCGGAAGCCCCAGTTTCCGCAAGAGAAGTTTGGCACTCAACGGCCAGCTCATCCCGGCCATGCTTTTCCCGGCGGCAATCAGCAGGTACTGGGTTTCCCGGGCGGCAACCACTTCGCCTGCCTCGTACTGGCGCTTGAGTTTTGCCATTAAATGCGGAATGAAATTCGCCCCTCCGCCAACGACACCCTTCGCTCCCATCGCCAGATTCCCCAGGTAAATGAATTCAATCCCGGAAAGAACATTCACCGTGTCGCCTGAGGCGTACACAATGTCCGCAAAATGCTCCTCATTGTTGGTGCGGTATTTGATGCCCTTGAACTGACTGAGTTCCGCCACAAATTCCCGCATCTGGGTTTCCGTAAGCTGTCCCCGGGAATCGTACACCATAAAGGGACGGTCCAATTCCGAATTGATCTTTTTGTAATAATTGAGCAAAGTTTCAAAATCCGACGCTGTTTTTCCGTAGTACGCCGTAAGTTCCCCGGCGTACTCACCCATCGCAGCCGGGATCACCACACTTACGCCGTCTGCTCCTGCCTTCTGGGCTTCTTCGACCAGGGTGAGTGTCTCACTCAGGGTTCTGCCCCCCACACCGGGCACCACCTTTTTGCGGCCGCCCGCTGTTTCAGTTACCACGCGAATGATTTCTTTTCGCTCTTCCACATTCAGCGTCTGGTACTCGCCGGTACCCCCCATCGGAAACAGTACGTCCACCTCCCGTTCACACAGCCAGTTGGTAAATGTTTCCAGCGCGGAACTGTCCAGAGAGCCGTCATCGTGAAAAGGGGTAACCATAGGGGTTACCACACCTTCAAAAAAATTCTTTTTCATGGAAATAGTCCTCATGATCTTTCTTGGCATTTATTTTATAAAACAAGTAATTAAACTCTATTACATCCCTGATTGGGGGCCCAAATAATCAAAACAAAAAACCTTTACCGCAAGAGTGGCCATGGGAAAACCGGTCGATGAACCAAGTCAAAGTGACCAAGAATTCCCGTATTTCGCAGACTGAACCTTCCGGCCATTTCGACAAGCTCAATGACCGTGAGAATCGTCGAGTGATCTGCCGATCCCGGAGTAAAATTGAAGAATAGCGGATCGTACCGAGACAAGCATGAAAATATTTTGGTTATTCCTTTTGTTGATTCCTGTCACCGGTCATTGAGCCGGCAGAAATGGCCCCCTTTCCTCCCAACTCATCCCCTCCTTGCCAAGGGGGG
>JAADHR010000153.1 GCA_013151735.1 Calditrichota bacterium
GTAGACACCCTGCTGGCCGATTTGCATCGGAGTTATCCGAAAATGACCTGGATGCCGCGCATCCGGTTTGGAGGACTGCTGGACGTCCCCAACCGGAATGGCGAAACCCGCGTGCAATTACCGGTCATGGGAATGGGGGTTGAGTTGATATCCCCTCAATCGCCCGAAATTCACATTCTGAACGTGAAAAAGGCTTTGGTACGAGGCCGGCTGCCGAAGGCTCCGGGAGAAATGCTTGTCAGCGATGATTTGGCCGGAAAGTTACAGATTTCGCCGGGTGTCTCTGTCACGCTGATCAGTACCACAATGGATGGTAGTTTGGCCATGCAAAATTTTAACGTGGTTGGAACCATCCGATTTGGAGTGCGGGCTTTGGACAGGGCGAGCGTTCTGGTTGATTTAAAAGGAGCACAGGAGGCATTGGACATGGACAATGCTGTCGGAGAAATTCTTGGTTTTTTCCCGAATTTTCTCTATCGTCAAAAACAAGCGATCCGGATGGTTCGAAGCTTTAATGAGCGGTTTTCCCGCCAAAACGATGACTACTCTCTGGAAATGGTGACACTGGCGGATCAAAACAATCTGGCGGATATGCTTTCTGTGGTCAATCAGGCATCTGCGATTATTGTGACCATTTTTGTTTTTACGATGTCGATTGTGCTGTGGAACGCCGGGCTGATGGCCGGTTTACGGCGCTACGGCGAGATCGGCGTCCGCCTGGCAATGGGAGAAGAAAAAGGGCATATTTACCGAACAATGATTTATGAATCGGCCGTCATTGGGACGGCGGGATCGTTGGTTGGAACCGCAGTGGGTTTAGCATTTGCCTTCTATTTGCAGTCCCACGGTCTTGATATGGGTTCTATGCTGAGAAATTCGTCTGTGCTCATGTCCAATGTTATGCGGGCGCAGGTTACGCCGACAGCCTATTACATTGGCTTTATTCCCGGGGTGTTTGCCTCGATTCTGGGAACGATGATTGCCGGAATCGGCATTTACCGACGGCAAACGGCGCAATTATTCAAGGAGTTGGAAGCATGAAAAAACTCAATCTAATTCTTCTGGTCTTTTTCACTCTGCCTGTGCTGGCACAACGCCCCAGCGGAGAGCAGATACTCAAACGAATGGATAAAAATTTAACCGCAAAAACACAAATTTCAATTTCAACAATGATTGTCCACAGCCGGCGGGGCACCCGCACCATTAAAGCCAAAACCTGGATGAAGGGCCGGGATACATCTTTTACGGAATACCTGGCTCCTCCAAGAGATAAGGGGACAAAAATGTTGAAAATCGGCAACCGATTGTGGCTGTACTCGCCCCGCGCTGATCGAATTATTCAAATCGCGGGCCATATGCTGCGTCAATCGGTCATGGGATCCGATTTGTCTTACGAGGATTTAATGGAGAGTCCCCATCTCTGGGATATGTACACAGCCAAAATTATTGGGGAGGAAAAGTGGGCTGATCGAAACTGCTGGCTTTTGAAACTAGCGGCGAAAAAGCGAGACGTGGCTTATCCGATGCGAAAAATCTGGGTGGATCAGAAACGACTGCTTCCCCTGAGAGAAGAGCGGTTTGCCAGAAGCGGCCGTCTTCTGAAAACGACGGAAATCCAGGCCGTCTTCAGAGTGGATCACCGCTGGTATCCGAAAAAGATTCTTTTCAAAGATGTCTTAAAAAAGGGAAGGGGAACCGAGTTTTTGATCGATTCCATTCAATTCGATGTAAGAATTTCGGATTACATCTTTACAAAAGCGGCTTTAAGACGGTAGATTTTGAATGAAAAGTCCAATCCCCTGCAAACGGGACCGTTTGTACCGTGCCCGCTGATAATTGAATTCTGTTGAAAAATAAAAGTCGAGGAGCTGCTGAGGCTGTTCTGCAATCCCAAACCACAAAGTAAGCGTAGAAAATGCAAAGGTATAGGCGCAAAATTTTACGCCTCTACAAATTCGAAAAAACAAATCGGGCCGTGTGGTAGAGGTGTCATTGCTATCGCTTCCCAAAAAAATGTTGAATTAAACAAACCAGATCACGAAAACAGCACGAAGCATACCAAGAAAGACTTTAACCCGGGTTTAAAAAATTTTTAGTGAAGAGCAAAATACGCTGAAAAAATAGCGGTCATTGCCCGAATTCGCTCTCACATCTGTCCTTTTTCCACATAATCTACTGAGGATTAAAAAAAATCTTTGATTTTATGCAACCGTTTGTTAAATTAATCTACGCTTTCACAACAATCCATTTGTGGTGATGGCTCAAGGTTATTTGACAAGATTTCACAGCCATTTCGACATGTAAAAACGCCAATCGATTAGGGCCTAAATCGCCTCGGCTTTTTTGTGACACGCCATAATTCATTATGGTAGGAACAGGGCAATCAATCAGAGGTGGATTTGGCGTGAAGCCTCAAACGCTTTAATCGGTACCTTTCTCTTCCACGCTTTTTCGCAGATGTCGGAAAGTAAGATTCTAATGATTGGAGGAATTTATGAGACTTATTTTACTACCTCTGCTGATAGGAGTTCTGCAAACGGCTGGTTTCGGGGGAACCCCCGTTTTTCATTCGGAACTCATCTTTCCACCTGAAAACATCCACAACCACTCATCCAGCATTGTGGAAACCCCGAATGGCGATTTACTGGTTTGCTGGTATCACGGCTCGGGGGAGCGGACGGCTGACGACGTAAAAATTTTGGGCTCCCGACGGCATCCGGGGCAGTCGACCTGGGAATCTCCTTTTATTATGGCGGATGTTCCTGGCTTTCCGGATACAAATCCGGCCATGGTGGTGTCACCCCAAAAAAAGCTTTTTATTTTTTGGGCCAATATTGTGGCCAATCAGTGGGGAACGGCTCTGCTAAGAATGAAGGTCTCCGCCGATTTCGAACAAGCGTCAGGTCCGCCTCGCTGGGATTGGCAGGATGTCATTCTCCTGAAGCCGCTTCATTTCGAAGAGGAATATATCCAAAAGGCTGCCGGTTTGCTGCCATTGGTGAAAAATCACCCGGAATTTAAAAAGGAAATCGAAGAAGCTATTTGTTCAGCCGGAAATAAATTTGACCGACGGATAGGCTGGATGCCCCGCATTCATCCGCTGATTTTGCCCTCGGGACGTATCCTCGTACCGCTTTATTCTGATGTGTTCTCTGTTTCTGTAATCGCTATTTCGGATGACGAGGGAAAAACGTGGTCTTGCAGTGAGCCCTTACTGGGAATTGGAAATGTTCAGCCCAGCCTGGTCTTAAAAAAAGACGGTACGATCGCTGCCTTCATGAGGGACAACGGCCCGGGGTTAAAAATTCAGTACAGCGAGTCTGGCGATCAGGGCGTTCACTGGAGCAAGGTTCGGTATCTGAAAATTCCCAATCCGGGTTCCAGCGTGGATGTGGTGGCTCTCAAAAACGGACACTGGGTCCTGGTGTGCAACAACACCACCGACGGGCGCAACCGTCTGGCGGTTCTTTTGAGTAAGGATGAAGGGCACTCCTGGCCGTGGATTCGGTATCTGGAGAATGTGAGGAAAGGAGTTGGCGGGTATTCCTATCCCTCTGTGATTCAAACACGGGATGGATTGATTCACGTGACGTACAGCTGGGGCGAGCGAGGGAAGGGACAGTCCATTAAGCACGCAGCGTTTAATGAAGACTGGATATCATCACCACAATGAATTGTGGTGATGGTACAAGGACACGGAGGGTGGCCGAAAACAGAGTAACAATTTGTGGCGATATGACATTTTTAAAGGAATCCCGTTTTTTATTTCCTGAGAGAAGATAATTTTGCTGAGCCTCATTTCTTTGTACAATCACCACAATGAATTGTGGTGATTCTCTGTTACAATGTATTTGGGAGCTGACACAAAATATTGCAAAAACTGGTAATGAGGTGATTTACAGGAGAGTCCAATATGATTTTTCAAGAAAACCAAACCATTGTTTTCGCAGGCGATAGTATTACGGACGTCAATCGGCGGGAATTACCCTGCTGGTCAATTGGGCAGGGATATGCCATGATTGCAGCGTCACTGCTTTTGGCGAAATTCCCGGAACGCACGTTGCGTTTTCACAATCGCGGTGTGGGAGGCGATACGATCCGGGAATTGGATGC
>JAADHR010000154.1 GCA_013151735.1 Calditrichota bacterium
AAGCTTTTTGGGGAATAAACTGGAGAAAATTTCAAATCTTTTGAATTTAGGCTTTCGAAGTAACAGGGAGGGTTGTCCGAGGAAATTTTACCGGAGGGGAAAGTAAGGAATGCCTGTTTTCTGTCTGACAAAGAATTCCATTGATTAGATTTCGTGGAAACAAATCCACAAAAATTCCAGCAGAGCTTTATTTATCGATATCGTCTTGAGATTTCAGGCAAAATCGCCGATATTAAAGAGGTAAAAATAAACAAATTAATCCCTAAACCGCCGAGGCGGATCAGAGATAACGGGGCATCCGAAATATTGCAGACTTTTTTATCTAAAACTGCAAATTTTACGTCTGTTAGACTAAAAAAATAAAGTGAGGAAATGAGTGATGAAATCCCTTTTCAGAACGATTGGTTTTTCAACCCTTTTTCTGGCCGGGGTGGTTTTGGCCGGGAATCCGAAACAATCAATTGTTTTGCAGAACAATTTTTGGGGAAAGCCCTTTCTGAGCGAACGAGCAGCCGTCTCAGAGAATAGAGCGCTTTCCGGTTTTCAGGAAACAACCAAGACGGTAGAACTTCACAAATCCCCCAAAAAGGCGTTGCTTTTCTCGGCGCTTTTGCCGGGCGCAGGTGAATTTTATGCGGAATCCTACTGGAAATCGGCACTCTTTGCGGGGATTGAAGTGGGTTCGTGGGTCGCGTACGCGCATTATCAAAAGAAGGGAGTCAATCTGGAAAGCGACTTTAAGCGCTACGCCGATCAGAATTGGAGCTACGATCGCTGGAAACAGTGGTACGATAATCTTCCCGACGACGAAAAACAGGCCTTTTCCCATACGCTGCCTTCAACCAAAACCCAGCAGTATTACGAAATGATCGGGAAATACATGGAATTTAACGCCGGTTGGGATGACGTAAAGAATCCGGATCCGGACATTGCCAAACAGGATACGTCGAAAAAAAGCCTCAACTACATGGAAATGCGCGAACGCAGTAACCGCGCCTTGAAAGTGGCCACCGCCATGACAGCCGTTGTGCTGGCCAACCACGTTCTCAGTGCCGTCGACGCGGCCTGGACGGCTAAGGTTTTCAAAAAAACGGTTAAGCAAAAGGTGGAAATTGAGTACATCTATTTGAACAATCGACCGGTTTTTATGGCTCAACTAAAAACGGAGTGGTAATGAAAAAACTCGTGCTCATCCTGATCCCATTGCTCTTTTTTAGCGGACATATTCCCCGCCTTGCGGCTCAGCCCTCACAAGGAGCCCCGGACCGTTTAACTCCACCCTTGTTTTTGGTGGTGGATTCGACATTGCCGTTACAACAGGAATCGTCTATCTCGCCAAAACCCATTCCGCCGGGGCGGGCCTTTTTACAATCGCTTTTGATCCCGGGCTGGGCCGAATGGAAGTCGGGGGCCAAAAAACGGGCACGTTTTTTCTGGATTACGGAAGGACTTTTGGCCGCCACGTTTACCGGCTTTCAAATCTATGGTTACATGAAAGAACAGGATTACAGGGCTTATGGGGCGATTCATGCCGGGGCCAATTTTTCCAATAAACCGGAACGCTTCGCAACCAACATCAGTTATTACACGGATATTTTGGAATACAACGAGTACCAGCGAAGGCTCCGACGCTACGACTTAACCTATCCGCTGACGCAGGAAAATTGGTGGGAATGGGATTCCGAGGGCTCTATGCACACGTTCAATCATTTGCGCATTCAGAGTGAAACGGCCTACCGGAATGCTGTGATTACCCTTGGTGTGGTTTTGATGAACCACGTCATCAGCGGCATTGACGCCATCTGGACAACCCGGCAGTACAATAAGCGCTTGCAAGCTGTTAACCCCGGCTGGAAATTTCGGACGGTCTACAACTCCCTCCCGGCACCCTATTGGGCCGTGCAGCTCCAAAAAACATTTTGATCACTTGAGGGAAAGTATTTTGTTCGGTTCGTCTCTGTGTAACCATAAGACATAACACAGAGAACCACGGAGAAAGTAAAGAAAGAGCCACAGAGAAAAAAACTTTTGGCTTCTTCTCTGTGAAACTCTGTGTAACCCAAAAAAACCTATTTCAAAATAGCAGCCATGAAAAAATTACTCATTACCGGCGCATCCGGTTTTCTGGGAAGTGTGCTTTTCCAAAAAGCGGCCTCCCAGTGGGAAACCATAGGTCTTTACCTTTCCCATGCGGCGCCGCCTGTGACATCCGCCAAACGTGTTCAGCTCGACCTGACGTCAGAGAAGGAGGTTTCTGCCCTCTTTCAGGAATTCCAACCGGATGTAATCATACACACGGCGGCAGAAACGCGCGTGGACGTGTGCGAAGCCAATCCCGATTCCTGCAAAGCCAAAAATATTGAAGCCAGCCGGATTCTTTCGCATTTTGCACAAAACGCCCATTCCCGATTAATTACCATTTCCACAGATCTTGTTTTCGACGGAACAAAAGGCCATTACTCGGAAAGCGACCCCACGCATCCGTTGAGCCTCTACGCTCAGACCAAAGTCGCTGCCGAAAAAATAACCCTGGATACCTGTCCCGATGCCGTGGTGGCCCGTATTGCCATTATGTACGGGAAATCCCCTCTTCAACGCTACTCCTTTTCGGAATGGATGCGAAAATCCTGGGAAAAGGGACAACCCACGCCCCTGTTTTATGATCAATTCCGAACACCGATCTGGGTGGACAATCTGGCCGAGGCCCTGCTGGAGCTGGCTTCGTCCGACTTCAAGGGAATTTTGCACCTCGGCGGTGCCCAAAAAATTGACCGGTATTCCTTTGGGAAGCTGCTGGCCGGTATTTTGGGAGTTCCAGAGAATCTGCTCATTCCAAAATCCATGTTCGATTCCCATCCGTCCGCAGCTCGCCCACAGGATGTTTCCCTCAACATTTCACGGGCCCAATCCATCCTTGATACACGAATTTTAACCGTGGAAGAAGGTCTCCGATTGGCCTATTCGCAATCATAAAGGGGAATCTCTGCACGGGTGAATTTGAGTCCTGACAATTCATCGCAAAAAAGCCAGCAAAATTTTTCCGCCAAAAAATAAAACCTTCATTTTTCCCTTGCTTTTTGCATGTTTTATCTTTTAATTACGGTATCTGCCCAGGGATGATCTTACTCAACGATCTGTGATGTTCCAGCACTTCCGAAACACCGCTTTTTCGAATATAATTTAACATAAAAATTTGCGAACACGTATCC
Organism: Calditrichota bacterium; assembly: GCA_013151735.1. Classification (NCBI taxonomy): domain Bacteria; kingdom Pseudomonadati; phylum Calditrichota; species Calditrichota bacterium. The sequence goes on from JAADHR010000154.1 coordinate 3,210, forward strand.
AGACAAATCATGCACCACACAAAGATCCTATTTTTGAGGTCGGCCGGCATTTTCCTTTTAATTCTGTTTGCGACTGTTTTTTCCAGTACTGCCTCTGGAAAAACGCTGCATTACCGGCTTCACCGCGTCTGGACACGCTCGTTTACTCCGCAGATTGTTGACTTAAACGGCGATGGCACAGACGAATTGGTCATCAAACACGATACTCAAATCGATGTGCAGGACTGGAAGCTCCGCTACTTCTATCACAGCTTCCAGATTGATCTGAGTGTTCCCTATGACGTTCTGGCCATTCCGGGCACACGCATGGATTCAGTGACATTTATTGTCTCGTTTTACAAGCCGGATACGGTCTTTGAAAAAATTCTTCCGCCCACCCCCCTAACTCAAGGAAAGAGCATTCCGAAAAGCCAATTGAAAAACTTCTATTATTTCGTTCGTTCTCCCAAAACGCCACCATCAGATTTTTACCAATCCTTGAACTATTCGATCTCTTACGAAACGAATCATAGAAAGACAATTTGGTTATTTAAATTCAATACAGGCTGGGATAAATGGGGCAAAAGGGGACTTTTGGCCGCAGATATCCGTTCATCCAAAATTCTATGGCACTATTTTACCGGCCCTCAGATCCGGCAGGTTACCCCGGATGATTTTAACGGTGACGGCAACAAAGAACTACTGGTTAGCACGTATGCCCCAGCAAACGGCGTGAGGGGACAGGACACGAGTGATGAGAAATCCTACATTATTCTATTAAATTCCGAAGGGAAAGAAATCTGGAAACGAAGTCTGGGCGGATACTGGACGGGCAGCTACGCTTCTGTGGGACGATTCAATGGCGTAAAGACAATTGTGGCCTGCCAGCAAAGCCTGCGGGATTCCGTCAGTCAGCAGGACAAAATATTCCTGATTGAACCCATGACAGGACGAATTCTGCTGCAGAAATCGATTGGGAATCGTCTGGCTGTTTCGCCTTTGCTTTATCAGACCATTTTTTGTAAAGATTTTAATGGGGATGGTCAGGACGAAATCGTGACCGGCAATACCAACGGTTTTGTTTATATGCTGGACGGGTCTCTTTCGGAAATACACACATCGAAATCCTACGGTCATCCCATTACTCCGGCCGTTATTGATGATCTGAATGGCGACGGAATGGAGGAAATTGTCTGTTATATTCCGGAGAATGAGTTGGTTGTTCTGGATGACTCGCTCCACGAGCTTTGCCGTTACAGATTTCCCGTACCTTCACGCACCAGCATAAGTCCCATTCATGCAAATGGAAAAACCTATCTTCTGCTTTCCTACGTGGTAAACGGTGCTAATCAGAGTACCGTCCTGGAATTTGAAAAATCCCTGGTTCCTTTCGCTATTTCAGAAGTCCCTAAAAGCCGGGTAACCAAATTAACGGGACTTTTTGTTTTACTTTTGCTTGTCGCTCTTTTCGGCTACGGGAAATACCGGTTCGACCGGCAATTTCTTACACTCATTGCTCAAAATGAGCTGTCCGATAAACTTCTATTGTTAAACAAAAACCGTAAAATTAAATACATCGGGGATCAGTGGGCCGCACTTTTTAACACACATTTTACACAGGCGCGCGGCAAACGAGTCGACCAATTTTTGCAAGAGCCCAAACTGAGCCCGCTCAAAAAAGGCATCGTCGAGCTTTTGAATGGCCATAAATCCGAATCGTCCATTGCACTTTTAGGACCATCTTCAGGGGCCGATTCCTTTCGGTTGACCATCCGCTACATTCCCGTTTCCCGACTTTACAGTCTGATGCTTTTTGACACCAGTGAAGAAGAATATCTTAAACAAATGAAACAGTGGGCAACCATTGCACAGCGCCTTGCCCACGGGATTAAGAATCCTCTGACCGCCGTTAAATTAAATGCAGAGGAGCTGGCCCATTTCCTCAAACAAAAAGCACCGCGACAGTCGAAGGAAGCCTCCGAATACCTGAATGCCATCACCGAGCAGGTAGATCGCTTAAAGCGTATGAGCGACGGGTTTATGCGCTTTGTGGAATTTAGGAAAACGGTTTTGAAGCCAATGAATATTAATGAATTGATTACCGATCTCGTCCCACAATGGTTCCCCGGGAACTCGAGCAAAATTCATATCGAATATGACCTTGCAGAAAATCTCCCGAAAGCGCTGTTGGATGAAAAGCAATTTGAGTATGCATTTCGAAATATCTTCTTTAATGCTGTCGAGAGCTTTGACGAAAAGGGCGGATATATTTTTATTTCCACACGATTTGTACAAATTTTTCAACCTGAATCAAATTTCCGGGGCAGTTCTGATTATATCGAATTGCAGGTTCAGGATACCGGTCAGGGGATTCCTCCCGATTTGCTGGACAAGGTGACGCAGCCGTACGTTTCTTCCAAACCCGGCGGTACGGGACTGGGATTGAGCATTGTCCAACGTATTATGGAAACTCACGACGGGGAACTTCGGATTGACAGTCAACCGGGAGAAATGACCATCGTTACGCTTCGTTTCAGAGCAGAAATCGGAGAAAGTGTTTAGAGTCTGAACTCTCCCGTCATTATGTTAGACAAGCCCGACATTTTTTATTTTTAAAAGGGACGTTGATTCGGTTTGCCAACGCCAATCTGGCACAGGGATTGCACATTCATTCCTGAGTTCCAAAATGAAACACAAACACATTCTGCACCAAGTTAGTCCCGGTTGCGACGATGTTCAAAAAATGAGTCGTACCCATAAGATATTTTTTGCATTTCTGATTTTGTAACGTGTTTTTTGGTAAGATTTTTCATCCTCAACTCATAAGCAGAGAAAACCCATGCCAACCCAAACCATTTTTATCGTTGATGACGATCCGTCGGTCAATAAAATATTGAGCAAAATTCTGAAGGGTGAGGGCTACGAGGTACTGGACGCATCGACAGGCAAGGAAGCCCTGGAGATTTCTCAGAACAACTCAATCGATTTGATTCTAATGGATATGATGCTGCCCGATGCCGACGGCATTGAACTGGCCCGCAGGATCTTGTCGGAGAGAGCGGATCTGCCGATTATTTTGATTACGGCCCACGGTAATGTCCCCAAAGCCGTGGAAGCCACAAAATCCGGTTTGTATGACTTCCTTGAAAAACCCTTTGACCGCGACCGAATGATGATCACCATTCGCAACGCACTCTCCTGGGGAAATTCGCAGCGGGAGCTTTTACGGTACAAACAGGATTCCCTGTCGGCTTATAAAATGGTGGGGCAGTCGCTCCGGATGCAAGAAGTTTATGCGATGATTGATAAAATGGCCCGGATCAATTCCCCCGTGCTTATTCTGGGAGAAAACGGCGTGGGCAAAGAACTGGTGGCGCAGGCGATTCACCAAAAAAGTCCGCGGGCCAAAAGGCCAATGGTCAAAATCAATTGCCCCGCTATCCCGGATACCCTGCTTGAAAGTGAGCTTTTTGGTCATTCGCGGGGAGCCTTCACGGGAGCTCACACGGCCCATAGCGGGCGCCTCTTTGTGGCCGACGGCGGCACCCTGTTTCTGGATGAAATCGGCGATCTCAGTCCCGGGGCGCAGGCCAAACTGCTGCGATTTCTGGAAAGCGGGGAAATTCAACCGGTGGGCTCCAACCAAACCCTGTACGTGGATGTTCGGATTATCGCGGCCACCAACCGCGACTTATTGCAAATGGTGAAAGAACACAGCTTTCGTGAAGATTTGTATTACCGCCTGGATGTTTTTCCGATTATTGTTCCGCCCTTGAGAGACCATCGGGAAGACATTCCGCTTCTGCTGGATTATTTTTTGGACGAATATGCTTCCCAAAACGGCGTGCTCAAACCGAAAATCTCGCCTGCGGCTTTGCACTACCTCACCTCTTATGATTGGCCCGGCAATGTGCGGCAGTTGCAGCATCTGGTGGAACGCATGATGATTCTGTTCAATCGGGAACTTATCGATCTGGAGCACATCCGGGCACTGCTGAAAAGCAAAGCCGGTACAGATTTGATTCAAAAGGCCCCGGACAAAACACTAAAGTCTGTACGCAAATATTTTGAGCGGGAACACATCCTCAATATTCTGGCGGAAACCGAAGGAAATATCTCCAAAGCAGCGGCCATCCTCGGAGTCAACCGGGCCAATTTGTATCGGAAAATGAAAGATCTGGGGGTTTTTAAAAAATAACACCCAATTCTTTTTCTTCTAAAATACTATGCTTTTTTCTTTATAAGCCCAAATCTTTCATCATACATCCATTATCTTTAAAAACGTCGCTTTTTCGCATAACATACCGTATCGTTTTTACAACAAATCTATTTCATCTGGCAAGACAATTCAATTCCTGTCTATTCCATACTAATAATCCCCCTTTCAGCGAATTACTACAATCTTCTGCACGCGTGTTTCACTGCCCTGTGTTAGCACGCAAAAATAGATGCCGGTGGGTACGGGTGTTCCGCGGGTATCTTTCACATCCCAGTAAGTGCGGTGATATCCCGGAGGCAGTTTGCCATCTGCCAGTGTCCGAACTTTCCGGCCAAGGGCATCGTAAATTGTCAAATTAACATTGTAGGTGCCCGCGCCCGATTTTGTCCAGAAAACAAGTGTCATGTTTTGCGCGCCGTCTCCCCCGTAAAACGGATTCGGGTAACTTTGCAGGAGCCGAAATTCCTCCGGCGGATGGAGTGTGGACAAATCGTAGAGCTTCTTCAACACCCAATGATTGGGATCAAAAACCACGCGCCCGGGTGCCGTCCCGAAGGCAAAATCAAATTCCTGTTGGACTTGATCGACCCAAATGGTTTGAACCCGGGTCGAATCCTCAAATTCAAATTGAATCTGAACAGGCATCTTAAACACGGGGGCCTGTACCTGTATTTGTTCCAGCCGGAGTTTGACTCTTACCCGGCCGGAAGATGTGGGAAGTGCCTGCCATTGAAATCGGAAAACCGGATAGCCCGCTTTTAAAAGCCATTCATTGAAAAACCATTTTAAATCTCTTCCCGAAACGGATTCGGCCACGTGTTGAAAATCGGCAATGGTCGTATTTCCGTAAGCAAAGGTGCGGTGATAGGTTTTCAGAATGTTGAAAAACACCGAATCGCCAACGACCCCGCGCAGCATGTGAAGCACCCAGGCCCCTTTCTCGTAAACCGTGGCACCCCACATTTTTTCCGGATTGTAAATCGGAAACCGGCCCACCGTGTCGTCTTCTTTAAAATAACGGGCGGCAAATCGGTCCATTTTTTCTTTGAATGCCTTCTCGCCATAAGCGTGTTCGGTGTACAGAGCATCGGAGTAGGTTGCGAATCCCTCGTTCAGCCAGATCTCCTGCCAATCCGCGAGGGTCACGCAATCCCCCCACCACTGGTGGGCAAGCTCGTGCGCAATCACCCCTTCGTACCGGCGGTCCCCTGTGTAGAGCAAATCACTCATCGTGGTGAGGGTTTGATGCTCCATCGCCCCGCGCATGGGGGCTTCCAGCATTCCGTATTTTTTAAAGGGATACGGTCCAAATTTTTCGGAGAAGAACTTCATCATATCGGGCAGATGCTGCACATCGACCACAGCAGCTGCACTGTCTTTGGGGTACACAAAATGAAGAATCGGAATAGAATCGCCGGCGGCCGTCACAAACGTCTGGTGAAACTCGGCAAAGCGCGCCGCGCCAATTGAAATCAAGTAGGTAGCAATGGGAAAATCTTCTTCCCAGATAAAATCCGTGGTTCCATCCGGATTGGTTTTAATCTGGCGAAGCAGGCCGTTGGAACCCACGCGAAATCCATTTGGCACCCGCACACGCATTCGCAGTAAGGCTTTGTCAACCGGCTGATCCACGGAGGGAATCCACCGGCGTGCCATAGAGGGCGGGTAGGTGTACAGTCCCTCTCCTACCGTCCAGACCATTTGGTTCGACGCAAAATAACCGCCAAATCCGTCATTGCTGGGGTAGCCATGGTAGTAGATGACCACACTTTGTGTGTCATCGTAAACAGGATTGGAAGGGAGCTTTAAAAAGAGAAGACTGTCATTTTGAGAAAACTGCCATCGCCCCGAAGCAGATGTCACCGAATCCACCGTAAGGTGTACAAGATTGAGTGGGATCGCGTCATCGGGCGGTTCATTGATGAGTGTAAATGTCAGCTCACACCTTCCGGAGAGAAATCCCGTGAACGGGTTGGGTTCCAAAAAAAGGTCGTATTTTTTGACATCGATCGGCACGACGGTTTGATCGGAATAAATCCGCGAAACGGACTTGGAATGGGGGCGTGCTTCCGGCCGTTCAATTTCCGAGACGGATAAACTATTCTGCCCCCAAACCGGGTGCAACCCGATCAGGATGCACGTGCCAGTGAGAATCATTAAGAATCGTTTATTCACGAAGACGCGGATCCTTGAGCATAAAAATAACCGCCACGGAGATGACCATAAGTCCGAAATAAAGCAGAATGACCATTTCCTGCGGCGAGGGTCGCAGGAGCACCTCCACCAACAGCCCCAATAATCCAAGTACGAAAAAGACCGTTCCGCGAATGGCGAATCGATCCTTGAGGCGCATGCGCTCAAAATAAGTCACGTTACTTTCCTTTCAAATTAACCTACCTCTGTGAAACTCTGGTAACCGTAAAAAAATAAGTAACACAGAGAGTCTCAGAGAAAAAATGAGAGAACCACAGAGAGATTTTCTTCTTCTCCGTGGTCCTCTGTGCTCCTCTGTGAAACTCTGTGTAACCCAAAAAAGAGTAACACAGAGAATCTCAGAGGGAAAAAGAGAGAACCTCAGAGAAAGGCTCTGCTCCGTCACATTTTCGAGATGTTTTCATAGTTTTTCAGATCCACCCCCTGAAAATTCCAACCTACCGCTTAAAATAACGGTAGGCAGCGGGCTTCTGTGGGCCGGTGGTCGTCATGGTGGTTGTGACCTGAAAACTCGGTCTTACCCAATAATAAAACACCCCGGTTTCGGTCCCTACCAGCAAGTCGGGCACCCCGTCCCGATTCCAGTCAGGTGTGACCGGTCCATCCGTGTGGCCCATCAGGGTCCGTGATACCACCCGTCCCATGTACTGCAGCACCATTTTCCCGTCTTTCATCCCCCGGTTTTTCATCCAATCCACCGCGGGCTTGGACGAAAAGATCAGGTCCTTCAAACCGTCGCCGTCCCAATCGGTGAATGTAATCTTGAGCCGTCCGCTGCTGGATCCGGTACGCTGATTTAGCAGAATGGGGTTTCCCGAGGGATCAACGAATCGGCGTTCGGCGGGTCCTAAAACCAACTTTCCATTCTTATCCCGAGAGCGCAGGTACACGGCCAGGTACCCTTCATAATCCAGCATAACCAGGTCGTTGAGACCGTCATGGTTGAAATCCATAATAAGCGGCGAGGTTCGCCAGGGTGCCAACAGTTCATTTTTGCCGGCTTTGCCGGGCACCCACGGCGGTCGCTGAGGCGATCCATTCCATTGCACCAGAACCGGTTTGGCCGCGGCCAATTTCGGCCTGCGGCGGGAACCTATGTTTTCAAACCAGAGTACATTGCCGTTGTGATGATTCACCAGAATGTCCGGCAGCCCATCCATGTTCCAATCCCCCACGTCAATGGTAGTGTAGCCCCAATGGACCCCTTTGGGAAGGATGCGAATGATTTTCCCGTCGGCCTTCAGCAATTCCGGTTTGGCCCATTTGGGACACCCTCCGCCACCGAGATTTTTGATAAAGCCAATATAACCTGCGCCATCGCCACTGACGATGTCATCCAAGCCGTCGCCGTCCCAATCGAAAATGCGGGGTGTCGTAAGAGCGCCAAAATCCACGTACCGGGCTTTTTGCTGAAAAAAGCGCGGCGGCAGAAATACGGGAAGTCCATCCACAATGCGGCCGGTGTTTTTCAGAAGGGACACCTTTCCGTCCTCATCGCCTGCAATAATATCCGGAAAACCGTCCCGGTTCCAGTCAAAGGCCGTGGGCTTTATGGCGCCACCAAAGCGTGATTCCATGTGAATGACGGCACCTTTGAATTTCAATTGACGCCCGGCGGCAAACCGGTACCGGCGAGGCGTACCCTTGTTTTCAAAATAAATAAAGTCGGCATACGGCCCCACGGCCACCACATCCAAATCGCCGTCCCGGTCGAAATCAGCTATTGCCGTACTTATGTACACATTTTTGCCCAGAATTTTCCCGTTTGCTGTTCTAACAACTATCGGAGGCTGGTAATCCGGAACGTCGTTTGTCCCCCGGTTTTTGAAGAACAACAAACGGTGGCCTTCGGTTTTCGACAGCAACGCGCAGAGTAAATCCGCCACACTATCACCGTCGAAGTCGAGGCGTTTCCAGCGGTTGTACTTGGTGTTAGGAATGTACCCGCGCGCTGCCAGGGGCGTTTCCACCCGATCCCAAAACACATTCTGCGGCACATCCCGGTACATCACCAGTTTGGTATTGCAGGCATCGGGTGTAAGAACGTCTACGCGGCCGTTGACACGGGACGTTTCGAAGCAGGATCCGTCGTAGCCCAGTCGAAACCGCGGGGAGGATATCCGGATGCCGGCGTTGAACACGGGCATCTCCACGTTACCGCTGAGATTTTCAAAATAAAACACCCCAGCCTCCACGTAACTGCTGGATTCCGACACCAGCAGGTCCGTGTCGCCATCGCCGTCAAAATCCATGGGCATGGGCACGGATTTAAACCCTACATCCAGATCCACCAGCAAACCCGGATGGTTGTACGGTAATTTTTTAACCTCCGGTGTATCACATATTCTATTTGTTGTTTTAGAGGAATTCCATCCGCGACAAGAAACGATTAAAAGAGCCCCCAAAACCACTAATGTAATCCCCCATTGTTTTCCTTTCCTGTACACTGCAAAACTCCCTGATTTCTTGCCCATTCATCGGATTCCGGTTTTCTCAGGCACCGTTTTGTGTTTAAAAAATTTCCAGACTTCCTTTACCATTTCAATATCATGATTCTGCCTGCCAAAATACGCTTCAAATAATCGGGAATAGCGCTCCTGAATGCTTGGGGCAGAATGCCCTCCCCCAATCACTTTGTACAAAACCACTTCCGTACCCTTAATCCCATTTGAATACGTGTATCGGACAACCGTGCTCCCATCCTGCATATCCCGATCGGGAAACTGATAGACAACCGGTACGGAACCGGTGTGATCAACTGTGGTCCACAGTTTAACCGACTTTTCCGTCGAATAAACCGTACCGTGGCTGGGGTTGGGCGGATTAGAGAGTGTCCCGCCCCGGTACGGCAAATGATTATCGGCCGTGCCGTTCATAAACAAGACCGACATTGGGGAAGCCGGCGCCCGGCACTCTGAGCTGTCGGGCATGGCTGCGGCCACGGCTGCAACAGCCGCAATCTTGTCCGGTAATTCTACCGCCAGCCGCAGGGCCATGAGGCCCCCATTGGACGTACCGGAAACGTAGACCCTCTGAAGATCAATGGAATAATTCAACGAAAACCATTTTATGAGCCCCCTAATAAAACCCACATCGTCGGCTGTCGAGCTCACTGTAGAATTGGCCCGGCAGTCATTCCAGGTTGGCTTTCCATACGCCCCGTTTTTCCCCTCGGGGTAAACAACAATGAGTTTTTCACTATCGGCAAGCGTCATCCACAATTTGTAAGGGGTTTTATAGCCGCTTTCTCCGGTCATATCTTCAATAAAAATTCCGCCGCCATGCAGTTCAAAAACCACAGGCAAAGGCACATTGCCCGGATTCTTCGGAATGTAATAGGCATATCGCCGCGTCATTTTGCCCACTTGAAGGGTACGCATATAAAGCCCCGGTTCCGGAGATTTTTCTCTGACAATGGCTTTGCGGCACCCCATTCCCAAAACGGCTCCAAAGATAAACACGCCTGACAAAATGAGTCTGCCGGCGGTTTTTTGCCTTTTTCCTATGAAATGCAAAAAGAATCCTTTCCTTGGTCGGGTGGATTGAAATCTGCAAAAGCAAGATCAGGGAATTTCCAAAAACAGATGCGTCTTGGTCGTACCTCCCTGAACCAAAAGAATGATTACATCTCCCGGTTTGGATCGTTTCAGAATTTTCTCAAAATCCTTTTTGGATTTCATGGGCACATGGTTGGCTTCCAGGATGAGATAACCGGGATGCAGACGAGCATCGTAGGCCTTGCTGAAGGGCTCCACCGATTCCACAACAACACCACTTTTTTGACTAATCCGGTAATCCTTTCGATCCTTCGGGGTCAGATTTCGAACGTTCAGCCCCAAACTCTGCTTTTCCTGTTTTTTCTCTTTTTCGCTTTTTACAGCCACAACCGAAGACGTTTCCCGCTCTCCCAACACAACAGGAACCTGTACCGTCTTGTGGTTTCGAAAGATTTTCAGAATAACCCGGGTTCCCGGCTGATGCAGGGCCACGTAGTTTTGAATCTGATTCGGAGAATTAACGCTTTTCCCGTTAATGGCAAGAATAATATCCTCTTCCCGAACACCCGCTTTCCGTGCCGGACCATCATTGAGCAGATTGTCCACATAAACCCCCATGGGTTTGCTAAGCCCGTAGGCTTTTGCCCGAACTTCGTCCACGGCATTCATTGCGATTCCCAAATAGGCACGGACAACCTTCCCCTTAGTAATCAGATCCCGGGCAATCACTTTGGCCAAATTAATCGGGATGGCAAATCCGTAGCCCTCGAAATAACCCGTTTTAGACGCAATGGCTGTGTTCACCCCAATCACCTGCCCCCTTAAATTGACCAGCGCTCCCCCGCTGTTTCCGGGATTTATCACAGCGTCTGTTTGAATAAAATTTTCAATTCCAAAATTATCTTCAATAATGCGCATCTGCCGGCCGAGAGCACTCACAATTCCCGCCGTTACAGTGAATTTCAATTCCAGTGGATTTCCAAACGCCAGGACCCACTGCCCCACCTCCACGCCATCCGAATTTCCGAGTACAGCCGGTTTAAGACTGTCTCCCTTGATTTTTACAACGGCGACCTCCGTCAACGGATCCAGCCCTACGATTTGAGCCGGAAACGTGCGATTGTCGTAGAGCGTAATTTCAATTTCATCGGCACCTTCAACCACATGCGTGTTGGTCAAAATGTAGCCGTCTCTGGAGATAATAATTCCCGAACCGGCGTAGCCCTGGCGAAAGTTTTTGGGCATTTTTTTGCGAAAAAACTTCTTGTTGAAGAAATCCCAGAAGTCCTTATTTTTCCCGTGAAAATTCTCCAGGGTTTTCATGGAAATACTTTTGGTGATATTAATTGAGACAACAGAAGGCTTAACCTGCTGGGCAATCCGGATAAAATCACTTTGAAGATTCTCCAAACGGGCATTGCGATTAGAAGAGGAAGAGGCTGTCCTTTCAAACCGAAAATCCGGTTTAAGGGGCCGGCGGGTTTCCTTTGCCTGACTCGAATCCGTCCAGTTGGATCGCAGCGTAAAGCCTACTCCAATGAGAATCCCGATAAAAATAAAAAGGACGTATTTCCAGTAGCGGAATTTTAAATGTAACATGAGGAACACCTTTCTGAACAAATGATGGCATTGACCCATCGCCCCTGCCCTTGCGAAAGTTTTTGGATTTCAAGGTGTGATCCAAAAAATCAATGCGCAAACCAGATATGAAACATTGGGCCGATCCTTCTTAAGGATTGTGCGTCAACACCATTCATAAATGAAGAGGGGAGGAAGGGTTAGTCCCTTTCCCCTCGCAAGATTAACAGACGCACCAAGTGCATCAGTGAAACCGTGGCCGCTGCCACGTAGGTCAGGGCAGCCGCTTGCAGCACCTTTTTGGCGCCTTCCATTTCTTCGGCAGGGAGATAACCGCCCGCTCTTAATTGTTGAAGCGCCCGGGCAGAGGCATTAAATTCCACCGGAAGGGTAATCACCTGAAACAGCACAACCACCGAAAAGAGGATAATTCCGGCATCCATTAACATGGGCGAGCTAAAAATTAATCCGATAAAAAAGAGCGGAATCGAAAGCGAACTTCCCAAATTTACCGCCGGCAAAATCTGGTGGCGCCAAACCAGCGGGGCATATCCCGTGTGATGCTGGATGGCATGGCCGGTTTCGTGCGCGGCCACACTAACAGCGGCAACGGATGATTGTTCATAATTATGAGGGGAAAGCCGCACCTTTTTGGAAAGCGGATCGTAGTGATCTGACAACACCCCCTCCGTCATTTCAACCTCCACGTCGTGAATGCCATTTCGGTGCAAAATACTCTCCGAAAGGGTATATCCAGGCCGCCCCCAGGACGATGGTATTTTACTGTATTTCGCGTATGTCGACTTTACCTTTGTCTGAGCGTAAAGTGCCAGAATAAATGCCGGAATTAAAAGCAACATCGTGCGATCAAAAAAAAGCGGCATACACACACCTCTCTTTTATTTCCAATTGAACAATTACTGATTGACAGATGATATCAAATTCGTACTAAAATATACGATTCTTAATCGCCAATTTCAATAGTTTGTGTGAATGGGATTCGTTGAATTTGGTGTGAATGGGTCATGGTTTTTGGATGTCCAAAGGGGAGGTATCTGTATGGAACAAGAAAAACTTTCTCTATTCCGCTTTAATGGGGAATGCGTTTTACCATTGTCAGTTTATTCCCCCACACCGGATCGGATTCGTACGTAATTTCATCCATGGAACGTTTCATAATGTAAAGCCCAAACCCGCCTGTTTGCTTGCGTTCAACAGCCTTGTGGGCACTGTATGGTTCCATCTTTTTGTTAAAATCAAAACTTTTTCCGCGGTCCATTAAAACGATAGTGAACGTATCAGAATCGTATTTGACAATGACATCAATAAAATGATGACTTTTATATTCATAAGCATGCTCTACAACATTTATGGCCGCTTCGTAAACGGCAATTTTAATTTTCCCCACGTCTGCTTCCGGGAATCCTGCATTTTGGGCATGGTGCACCACAAAATCCGTAATCTGATACAGATCCTTTTCCTGGCTTCGCACCACAATATGAAAGTTTCCCCTTTTTTCTTCAGACAAAACCGGATTATCCGGCCGGGACACTTTATGATCCTCCCCTTCGTCATCATAGAGAGTAAACGGTTTGTCCAGATCTTCTTCCTTCAGATGCGCCGTCTGGTCAACAATATCAAAATCAAAGGGAGAATCGATGGTTTGCTCCAATAAATCTTCTGTGTGTTTATTGAGGTTTTTTTCTTCAATCGCAGACCAATCTTCATTGGAAAGAGATGCCGACTCCGCTGCAGCCGGCCTGGAATCCGTTTCCTTTTCAACGGTTTCTCCAGTTCTGATTTCATTCAAAAATGAAAGCGGGGAAAAGCTGCTTATATTTACCCGCGTAGAGTGACTCAGGTGAGAAATAAAGAATTCCCGGTTTTCACGCCGAAGCCGACTGGCGGCTTCAATCAGGAAAGCAATAAAACTTGTGGAAGGAAGAGGCACATTTTGAAGGTCTACAACAATCTTTTCAAATGGTTGATTCATAAGATTTAACAGAGCTTTTTGAAACAGGCCCAAATCCTTTGTGGAATCAAATCTCCCGGTAAGCGAAAGCACAACGGGTTCGGAAAAGGACTGCCCCTTTTCGATGATTATTTTTGACTGTCTCATCCGTGAAAAATACCCCACTCCTCATCAGAAAATGAAGGGCGGAAATCAGAATAGACTCTCATTTCCACCCCTAAACACCTGATCCAAAACGATTGAACACACTCCCATTATCGGCGGAAAAGCCAAATAGTTGAACTCGATCAAAAAATAAATTCCCCCTGAGACTCACGATTTTTTCTTTTGTTCGAGTTTCTTTTTTTCTTCCTCCAACAAAACGCGCCTGAGAACCTTCCCAATCATGCTCTTGGGCAACTCTGTCCTGAATTCAACCATTTTGGGCACTTTATATTTCGCCAGACGATCTGCGCAAAAATCAATAATTTCCTGCTCGGTAGCGGTCTCCCCTTCCTTCAAGACCACAAACGCCTTCACCGTTTCGCCACGATATTCGTGGGGAACACCCACTACAGCCGCTTCCTGGATCTTAGGATGCTGGAAGAGCACTTCTTCCACTTCTCTTGGATAAATATTAAATCCGCTGGCAATAATCATGTCCTTTTTCCGATCGACGATGTAGAAAAAGCCGTCCTCATCGACGCGTGACATGTCACCGGTAAAAAGCCAGCCATCATGAAACACCTGTTTTGTTTCTTCCGGCTTCTTCCAATATTCACGCATCACCTGCGGGCCTTTTGCGGCCAGCTCGCCAATTTCTCCGATAGGCAATTCTTTGTGCGTTTCCGGATCCGCTACCATAATATCCGTGTCCGGCATCGGAATACCGATGGATCCAATCTTTCGCAATCCGTAAATGGGATTGGCCGTCAGCACCGGGGAGGTTTCTGTTAGGCCATATCCTTCAACCAATTTTGCGCCGGTAATTTTTTCGAATTCACGCTGGACTTCCACAGGGAGGGCCGCTCCTCCGCTAATACACGCTCGCAGGGAATCAAATGAATATTTCTTTACATCCGGATAATTATTGATGGCCACGTACATCGTGGGAACACCCGGAAAGAGAGAAGCCTTGTATTTCTGTATGGACTGAAGCACCTGTTTTACATCAAACCGCGGAATCAAAATCGCCGGGGATTTCAAAATCACAGACATGTGAAGGCAGGTTGTCATGCCAAAACTGTGAAAATACGGAAGAGCCGCAATAATCGCTTCCTGACCCTCGTGGGCGTCTGTTACCCAATATCGCACCTGGTAGGTGTTGGCAATCAGATTTTTGTGCAGCAAAACAGCACCCTTTGACACGCCTGTTGTGCCGCCCGTGTACAAAAGCATGGCAATATCGTCCGTTTTAACAGATACTTCCGGAGGCGCGTCGTAAGTTCCTTTCATTAGGTCCTGAAAAAAATAAACACCCGGTTCTTTTTCAACCTTTACAAAAGACCCCTCTTTTTTGGCCTTAATCGGATAGAGCAGTTTAAGCAATCCGGGCAAATATTCCTTAACGCCCGTCACAATCACCTTTTCAAGAGAGGTGTTTTTCCTGATTGCCCTGACGCGCGGGTAAACCAAATCCAGTACAACCACCGCCTTTGCGCCGCTGTCATTCATCTGATATTCAAGCTCACGCTCCACGTAAAGGGGATTGGTCGGCACAATAATCGCCCCAAGTTTCATTAGGGCATAATGAACCATGGGATACTGGGGCAAATTGGGCAGAATGATTGCCACCCGATCTCCCTGCCGGATGCCAAGGCTGTACAAGGCGGCGGCGAATTGCTCAATGGCTTTTTGTAATTCTTTGAATGTAATTTTCTTACCCATGAAAATTACAGCAGGTGTGTCGGGATACTCCTTTGCGTTGTCTTCAACCAACTTAAAAAGAGGTTTGTCAGGGTAATCGATTGTCTCCGGCACCCCTTTTTCATAATGCTTGAGCCAGATTTTTTCCATCATCGTTCTCCTTTTTTATGATTTCTTCTCTAAAAAGGCATCCTACCCCGGCTCCCACCACACTTCATTACTAAAGAAAATTATCCTCTGCCGCAATCTCGAAACCTTCCTTTTACAGATATTTTAGAAGAAGCGAAAAGCCGCCTGCGCTATTCTTGCAGATTTGTTGCGGGATAAGATAAACAAAGTGTGAAATAAGGATATTTGTAAATCGATGTGCAGCAAGGCAGAATAAATCATAAGAACACCTTCTTTGATTCATACAAAAATTTAAAAAACTGGCGGTTAATAGTCAAGGGAAAAATTATTTTTTAATTTACAAAGCGAAAATACACAGTTATTCTAACAAAAGGGTATAATTATCCATCAATATTTTTCATTCGCGCATTCGCGGCCATGTATTTTGATTTCTTTTACAAGTAAACCGACGGTTTTTTTCCGAAAGGAATCCCTATTTATTTTAGCAAAATGGCCTTTTCTACCCTGCCGCCTTTCAGGCAATCCAGTGTAATCACGGCCCGGCCCTTTCCGCTTACAATCCACTGGTAGGTGAGACTGGAAAGACCGGGAATGCCTTCCGAGAGCAGAATGCGTTCCGGCCGATGTTTAACCGGTACGACGCGATTCAGCCAGCGGTTTCGCACCTTGGCCGCCGAAATGACCTTCAGATTCTTCCCGTGAATGGTCAGCAGGTCCGGGCGAAATATGTGATTTTTGGCTGCCTGCTGGGAGATGGTCGGAATCATTCCGTCGTTGGCAAGAGCCACGTAAATTCGATACGTGTTTTTGCCCAGTTTTTTCACTTCGGTTTTTGGAATGGAAATTTTGGGCATTTGTTCGGCATGAAAAAGTGTAAAGGCCATATTTCGATGGCAGAGTTCCGGCAACGTGTACGGCGGATTAATTCGATTGGTCATTTTCCGCCAGCCACCCAGCTCAATGTCACCATAGGTGGGATGTTTGAAGGGTTTCCATTCAATAAAATTTTCCCCAAAATCCACCAGATCGTCATATTTCAGGCGTTCTTTACTGGTAGTTGCGTACCAATTCCTTTTATCCTTTTGGGGATTCTTGTCGTAATATTGCTTGGAGCTCCATAATTCGTTTGTGAAAGAAAAAATGCCCAGTGTTTCATAGGTGAAGGTCACAAATCCTCCCCGTGCCGGATACAAGTCTTTGTAAATGATCATATAGCGATAAAACGGCAGAATCTCTTCTCCGGTCTTTCCAATAAAATTGTACACTCGAACATCTTCCCCCGGATAATGAACCTCTTTTGATCCGGGGCCGCGCAAAATCATTCCTCCTGAATTATGATAGGACTGGACACCGGCGATATTGGGATGAGACAACAGGAATTGGGTAACCGCATAGGACTCCGGATTGCTCAGTGGAAACTCCCCGGCTCCCCGCTGGACATAATTGGGCTGCCAGTCGAGACTGGGCCAGTTTCGGTTGGGATCGTACCCTCCGGGTGGGTCTTCATTGATTCGGCCGTCTCCGTCATTGTCAATTCCCTCGTACCCCAGAAATATGTAGTCCCCCTTTTCCCCCGGCTTGACACGAACCATAATGCGCGGGTCTTCGGGATCCTGCTTAAAATCGCCATACGGAACCTTTTTCCGCATAATCAAAATCTGGCCGTCGCCATCCAGATCATCGTAGCCATCCTCGTCAAACAGACCATCGTTGTCATCGTCCCAGGGGCGTTGAATGCTTCTGGAGCTGTGCATCGTGTTCGGATGTTCAAACCACCAGGCGCGCCCATCCGGATTGACCGTGGGCAGAATGTAAAACACCCGATGGTCCACTAGGTCTGTAATTTTAGGAATTTTGCCGTAATTTTCCATGAGAAACTGAATGGTGTACAGACAAACCTCGCCCCCCTGCACTTCATTTCCGTGAACATTGGCTTCAATGTACATAGCCGGTTTACTCAACTCGGGTCCCGTTTCGGGATTGTTAATGGTCATCTCCCAGAGGTCCCGGCCCTGGTAGCTTTTCCCAACCGATTGTAACTTCAGAAATTTCGGGTAGGATGCCTCCAGGCCTTTCAGTGCCTGTGTC
>JAADHR010000155.1 GCA_013151735.1 Calditrichota bacterium
TGGCAGTCCTTTTTCTTGAGATGTCCCAAAACCTCGACACCCGATAAATCGGGAAGCAAAAGGTCCAGTAAAATGATGTCCGGAGGATCCTTAAAAATCTCTATCAGTGCCTCGTTGGCCAGATGAACATAGGTTACGTCATAGCCTTCTTTGCTTAAGACTTTTTCCAAAGACCAGCAGATAAGCTTATCATCATCAACAATGAGTACTTTGCCTTTTATCATAAAATCAACTCACGCTTGACATTTCGCTGTACGGAAGAATAATGGTGAATTGCGTTCCCTGTCCCGGTGAACTGATAACGGATATCGATCCGCCATGCTGTTCAACAATCCGCCGGGCAATGGCCAATCCCAGTCCCGTACCCTGATGTTTGGATGTAAAAAAGGGCTGGAATACCTTTTTTAAATTCTCGGGCGGAATACCGGGACCGGTATCCGCAAAAACGATCTCAATGACTTTTTTCGAATGCGGTGAATCTTCCCTGATCCGCGTGGTTATGGTCAACCGCCCTGAATGATTCATTGCCTGCAGGGAATTCAGAATAATATTCATAAAAACCTGTTGCATAAGAGCCGGATCAAATATCAATTGTTTCGAGGTAATTCGAAAATCGCGCACAAGTGTAATTCCAGAGAACTGCCCGCTGCGCAGGCAGAGCATCAAGGCTCGTTCAATTACATCGTGGATATCAAAGGGTTGAAATTTGGGTTCGCTGGGTCGCGCGTAGGTCAGGAAATTTTCAAGGGAATTGTCAAGCCGCTTAATCTCTTTTTGAATTTCATTCATCACATCGTAGTGAGGATCATTCTTATCCAGTTCGCTGGCCAGAACCTGAACGGCACCCGAAATTCCTGCCAGTGGGTTGCGAATTTCGTGGGCAATACCGGCTGCCAGCTCCCCAAGAGCGGCCAGTCTGTCTGCATGCTGCAATTCGTTCTCGTGGCTGACGGTCAGCTGGCGTATGGAATCGGCAAGGCGCTGCACCATGGCATTAAAACTTTTTCCCAGATGTCCAATCTCATCCCTGCGGTTGAATTTTACCCGCACATTCAGATCACCCGTCTCAATTTTTTGCATGGCCCGGGACATTTCCTTCAACGGTCGGCTAACAATTAATCCGAGAAGAAGACTTAGCGTAATGGTCATCACTAAAAAAATGACGATCCCGTTTCCAATCATTAATTCCCGAAACAGCGAAAAATCCCGCATAAATTCGGAGAGGGCTACCCGTACCTGCAAAATCCCGTTGATTCGTGTGCCCGGATCGTGGCATTTATAGCAAGCCGGTTTATTCAAAATCGACTGTTGCGCAACCAATATATCCGATTTTTGAATGTGCTCTTTAAAAATAATTACGTCAGATTTATTTATTCCCCCCTTTTCAAGTTTCAGTTTTTTGCCAACTTTGGTACTGTCTGTGCCAACCAAAATCGTTCCAAGAGAATCCGCAATGAACATTTGAACCTCATAGTGCGGATATGAACGAATAAGACTAAATGACCGGTGTATGCTTGGAATATGACCATTTTGCATGGCCATTGAAATATTTTTTGAAATTTTCTCACATGCCGTTTTTAATTTATGCTTTGTATTTTCCAACAATTGATGTTCCAATGATCCGACGGCAAACCAGGTCGAAAGTCCCACAGCTATCGCTACAACCGCTATGGTGCTGACAATAATTTTAAATTGTATGCTGGCAAATAATTTCTCAGACAATTTCCGGATTGCTTCTGAAAGCGCCATGTGCATTGAATTCTTTCCAATATGGTTTTAAGAAAATAGGGGGCTTTTTTGATCTGCTTGCTCCAAAAAACCTTAAATGGTTGGCAAAATCGCCCGTTTCCGTCTTTTTGGCCGCTTGATTTAACCCCAAAAACGCCATGGCACCACTGGCGTCCTGCTGAATAACTTAATCGGCACAAGCCTTTATTTTCAAAAGAGAACTCTTCTCTAAAAAATCAAACTATTTCCCACAATCGGGGACGAAGGCCTGGCAAGATATATTTGTCATGTTTGAGCCTGACAGGAGCACGATCCGCTAAACAGCTCCTACGGCTCGTAAAATGGCCTTCGTTACCAATTCAGCAGCCACTTCCCCCACTAAATTAACATCAGCGTCTTTTTTTCCGTAACTTAAAGCAAACACCAAATCGCCATCGTACATAGTGTGGGCCGGACGAATCGTTCGGCCAATGCCATTTTGGGCCATTTGGGCCACTTTGTTAATTTCCTCTTTTGTAAAGCGCGCGTTGGTAGCCACGACCGAAAGTGTGGTATTTTCCGACGGAAGAGGGGAGTCAAAGGACTGTTCTTTCATGAAATTTACCGTATCCAGGAACCCCTCCCCTCCGGGATGTTTGGCACCGGCCACAATTTGTGCGTTTGAGGGATCCACAACATCACCCAGGGCATTAACCACAACCAGAACACCGACAATAATCCCGTTTTTTAAGGCCTCGGAGGCCATTCCGACGCCCGCCGGCATGGCGAAATCCATTCCCAGAATTTTTCCCACCGTGGCACCGGCACCCACCCCAATGGATCCCATCCGGTCTTCATCATTCCGTGCGTTTAAACAGGCCTGATAACCCATTTCTTTGTCCGGTTTCACGCCCGAATCTCCCGCCGCCAGATCAAAAATAACAGCAGACGGAACAATGGGAACGCGAATCCCCCGGGCATCGTACCCCTTGCCGCGTTCTTCCAGAAATTTCTGCACCCCTCCTGCGGCATCCAAACCAAAGGCCGACCCGCCGGCAAATACAACCGCGTGAACCCTCTGCACCAAAAATCCGGGTCGAAGCAGCTCCGTCTCGCGGGTACCCGGCGCAGACCCCCGCAAATCCACACCGCCAACCGCCCCTTCTTCGCACAAAACGACCGTACAGCCGGTTTTGGCCGTTTCATTTTGAGCATGGCCCACACGAATTCCCGGTACGTCGCAAATGGAATTCATTGGATTACCCTCCCGCCATTCTATTTAGTGGAAGACCGTATTCACTCGCTTCCCTGAAAATGAAGTATCTGTATTTTTTAAGATAATCAAACCGCCGCTCAAAATCAAGGTGAGACTGGGATTTTTAAGCACCACCAAATTAATATTGCTTTTCAAACAAAAGATTGGTATGTTTTACCACATTCGTAACAAAACGGGAGAAGTAAAAATGACAAAAGGCAAACAATTTCAATTTGGGGATAGCGAAATCAAAATCCCGCCCATAAAGGGGAAGTGGATTACATTTGGCATTCTGGCCATTTTAGCACTCATCTTCCTGAGCTCCTCATTTTATCAGATTGGACCGGACGAGGAAGGCGTTATCCTCCGATTCGGAAGGTACGTCAGAACCACGGAACCCGGTTTACACGGGAAAATCCCCTTTGGGGTGGAATCGGTCAAAAAAGTCAAGGTTAAATACATTTTCAAAGAAGAGTTTGGATTTCGCACACTAAAGGCTGGTGTGAGAACGATTTATTCCAGTCAACGCTTTGACAATGAATCCCTTATGCTGACCGGGGATTTAAATGTAGCTGTGGTGGAATGGATTGTCCGCTATCGAATTAAAAACGCACGGGATTTCCTGTTTAATGTGCGCAATCCGGAAAAAACCCTTCGGGATATTTCTGAGGCAGTCATGCGGGAAGTGGTCGGCGACCGACGTGTGAGCGAGGTTCTCACCGTCGGCCGGACGGAAATTGCACAGAACGTGCAGCTTCAAATTCAAAAAATCATGGACACGTACAAATCGGGCATTAAAATTGTGACAGTAAAGCTTCAGGATGTGAATCCACCGGATCCGGTCAAACCGGCCTTTAATGATGTAAACGAGGCCAAGCAGGAAAAGGAACGCATGATCAATCAAGCCTGGGAAGCGTACAACAAGGCCATTCCCCAGGCAAAAGGTGAGGCCGAAAAAACCATTCGGAATGCCGAGGGGTACGCACTGAATCGGGTGAACCGTGCCAAAGGAGATGCCAACAATTTCATTCAGGTCTGGCGGGCGTACTCACAGGCAAAAGACGTCACACGGCGTCGTTTGTACCTTGAAACCCTTCAGGATGTTCTACCCAAGATACAAAATAAATATATTATTGATCCGGAAATTAAGGGCATTTTACAGACCCTGCCATTGATTCGGGGAGGGAAAAAATGAAAACGAAAACGATTATTCTCGCTATTGTTGGAATTCTTGTTCTGATTACATTCGCCAACGGATTTTACACCGTCTCCGAAACCGAGCAGGTGGTTATTACACAATTCGGACGCCCTATTGGGAACGTGATTAAAACGGCCGGTGTTCACTGGAAGATTCCTTTTATTCAGGATGCACATTTTTTTGAAAAACGCATTCTGGAGTGGGATGGAGACCCCAATCAAATTCCCACGAAAGATAAAAAGTACATCTGGCTGGACACTACGGCGCGCTGGAAGATCTCCGATGCCCTGCGATTTTTACAATCTGTGGGAAATGAGGTTGGGGCACAGGGAAGTTTGGATGACATCATTGATGCAGCCACCCGCGATGTGGTTTCCGACCATCTTCTGGTGGAAGTTGTGCGAAATTCCAATCGCCCTGCCGGTGCCGCCGATACCGAACTGATGCAGGATTCGACCAAAGTGGTGGAAAAAATCAACTTCGGGCGCGAAAAAATCACCCGAATGATTCTGGCCATTGCCGACAGCCTGGCACCCAAATTTGGAATCGACATCATCGACGTACGAATTAAGCGCATCAACTACGTAGAAGACGTACGGAAGAAGGTGTACGAACGGATGATTTCGGAACGGAGACGCATCGCCGAACGATACCGTTCGGAGGGCAAGGGCCAGATGGCAGAGATTGAAGGAAACATGGAAAAGGAGCTGAAGCGGATTACGTCTGAGGCCTACCGGACAGCCGTGGAAATCCAGGGGAAGGCAGATGCCCAGGCTACACGGATTTATGCCAATGCCTACAACCGGGACCCGGAGTTTTACTCGTTCCTGAAAACGCTCCAGACCTACAAATCGTCACTGGATTCCACCAGCACCATCGTGTTTTCAACCCGGGCCGATTACTGGAAATTTTTGCGAACACCCAGAAAATAACGACTCTTTAATTAGGATGAGGGTGTTTTATAAGTAATCCGCTTGTGAACGCACAATCTTGATCGGGAAAAATCTTTTAAAAATCAAAAAAGACCGGCAGACAGCCGGTCTTTTTATTTATTCGCATCATTAACCTTGCGAAGGTTCTTACTATTCGGTTTTGGAATCATAACCTTCCCAAGGTTGCTTTCCACAAGGGCGATTTGTGAATCGCCTCTGCAACCAATCATTCACACATTCGCGGCTTTTGGATCAAATTCAAAACTCCTGCAGAATCTCCTTCAGCCGCCGCGCATTGCGCACCGCATTGGCCTCAGGATCGTTGTTGAAATAGGCGAATACCTCCCGCCCCTCTTCCTGAAATGCCTTCATTTTTTCCGCCCAGAAACGCAGCTCATCGTCCGAATAACTGTAGTGAATCCACTGGTTCTGCCCGTGAAAACGAAAGTACACAAAGGGAGCCGTTGCCTTCACCAGAATCGGAAAATCGGGCGCACTCACGATACAAAAGCCGGCCTGGTACTCTTCCAGCAAGACCAGCGTTTCCGGTACGAACCAGGTGCTGTTTCGGAATTCGAACGCACAGCGTACTCGTTGAGGCAAGATTTTCAGGAAATTTTCCAGTCGTTCCAGGTCGATTGAAAAGCTGGGTGGCAGCTGAAAAAGCAGGACACCCGCTTTTTCTCCCAGCAGGTGCATGCGCCACGTCATGACCTTCGTAATGCCTTCCACATTGGAAAGTTTTGAGCGATGCGTGATCTGGCGGTTGGCTTTCAGGGTAAAAAGGAAATCCTCCGGAACCTGTTCCGTCCATTTTTTTACGGATTTCTCAGGCGGAATGTGATAGAATGAGTAATTGATTTCAACGGTGTTAAAGTGCCGGGCGTAAAAGGGCAGATAGTCCCTCGGCTTTAAATCTTCGGGATAAAAATCTCCCTTCCAATGGGGGTAGCTGTAACCGGAAGTACCAATGTAAACATTTGGCCATGCCATTGAATATCACCCGTCTGGTTAGTAAGAACGTGCACCAATAAAAAATAGGAAATTTTTCATTTAAATGCCACAAGCAAATCTCTTTCGACTGCATTTACGGGATTAGATAAAAGCATCTGTTCCCAAAAGCCCTTGCCCACAGATTTCGCAGAGTCTCGCAAATTGATTCTTGGGAAAGTATTTGACGGTTCCGAAGACAGTTGTGACTGATCGCAGGCCCTGATTTAAGCTTAAATGGAGCCAAATTTGTCCCGGGGATTCAATTTTTTATTTGGATTTCAGGCCTTTTTCCCTTACATTGTTTACGGATCAGGGGATGACAACCGCCTTGAAAATGGCTGTTTAGGGTTGATTTTGTGATCGGATCGGCGGTAATTTCGATTTTTCAAGTAAACATTAGACTTGTTAAAAAAATTCGCGTTGCGGAAAAATATCCGCAGAAGAGCCTCTCCCCCAATCTGGAAACGCGCATGATTCAAATAAAACTCACTCATTTGGAAAAAATGGAGGACGCTCCTCTTAATGATTAAAAGCTTTCTCGAAACTTATGGACGGGCAGGAAAAACCTTTTTCACCTATTACGGCAAGCTCACAAAAATGTCCGTTCAAAGTTTTCTTGCCATTCGAAAATTACACATCTATCGGCCACAGATTATCGACGAATTCATTGTCATTGGCCGGCGTTCATTTCCCATTGTTTCCATTACCGCGATTTTTATGGGACTGGTTTTGGGGGTCCAAATCGGAACCCAGATGAGCTCGATGACGGCCAAATATGTGGAAGGCGGGCTGGTCCTGAGGGCAATCCTTCTTGAAATGGGACCCGTAATCACGGCTGTGGTCATTGCCGGGCGGGCGGGTGCCGGAATTGCCTCCGAACTCGGAACCATGGTGGTCACGGAGCAGGTTGACGCCCTGCGGACCATGGCGATCGACCCCATTGAAATTCTTGTGATGCCGCGCCTGATTGCCGGTATTTTTGCTATTCCCGCGCTGACGGTCTTTTCCAATGTTTTCAGCATTTTTGCCGGATTTATCTCAACCAAATTTGCCATTAATCTGGACTACGACGGTTTTGTTAAAGGCATGCGCATGGCCTTTCACGGACATGATGTGTTTATCTCCCTCTTTAAATCCCTTATTTTTGGAATTGTTCTCATTCTTCTGAGCTGCTTTTGGGGGCTCAATTCAGGCAAAGGCGCCCGCGGCGTTGGGCTGGCCACGACGTCGGCCGTCGTCAGTTCCCTGATTGCCATTTTTGTTCTGGACTACATTATTTCGGCGTTGCTCTTATGATCCGTCTAAAAAACGTTCATAAAAGTTTCGGGCAAAAACGCGTTCTGGATGGCGTGAATCTGACGCTGGAAGAAAAACAGATCACCACGATAATTGGCATGAGCGGCACCGGGAAAAGCGTTCTCCTGAAGCATATTATCGGGCTTCTGAAACCGGATGCCGGGGATATTTTTGTGGATGAGATGTCCATTACCCGCATGAGCGAAGATGAATTAAATCGGAAGCTACGCATCAAAATGAGCATGGTTTTTCAGGAAGCCGCTCTGTGGGATTCACTCACTATTTTTGAAAATATTGCCCTGGCCCTTCGAATCCACAAGCACCTGACATCAAGAGAAATTGCCCGTCTGATTCACGAAAACCTGGAACTGGTGGACCTGCGGGACATTGAAAATGCGTATCCAATCGAACTTTCCGGCGGAATGAAAAAACGTGTGGGAATCGCCCGGGCCATTGCCATTCGCCCAAAATATTTACTCTACGATGAGCCCACCACCGGATTAGACCCGATTAATGCTTCAATTATTAACAAACTTATCGTTCGCCTCAGCCACGAATTGAGTATGACATCCATCGTTATCACACACGACATTCACAGCGTGTCCAAAATAGCCGATCGGATCGCCATGTTGGATCATGGCAAAATTATTGTTGATATTCCAAAAGAACAGATGTGGACACACGATGATCCAATATACGTCAATTTCATTAAGGGTCACATAGGAGCTGTACTATGAACAAAACTTTTTCAGATGAGTTGTTAATTGGTATCGGCATGACACTGGCTACCCTTGTCGTCATTGTCGGCGTGCTCTACCTGAGTAATTCGAATTTTCTGAAGAAAGGGCTGGGAATCGATATGATTGTTCCCGAAGCCGGAGATTTAACCACAGGCGATGATGTGTTCATGCGCGGCGTTAAGATTGGTTCCGTTAAAACGATTTCCATTCAAAACGGTTCCGTGGACGTACACTTGAAAATCGAAAAAGTCAAGAAAATTCCAAGTGATTCAAAATTTGTGATTGAACAAAAAAATATTCTGGGCGAAAAAATGGTCACCATTCGGCCCGGAATTTCAAAAAAATATTTGCAGGATATGGCCGTCGTACCCGGCACCATCGATAAGGGACTCTCACGAATTACGGGAAAAGCCGAGCTGTTATCCGACCAGATTCTGGAACTGGTAAAACAAACCCAGCGCCTTCTGGACGATCGAAAGGATGACAGTATTCCTTTTGGCATCAAGCACCTCAATCAATCGATCCAAAGTATTGAATCCCTTTTAAATCAGAACAAGGCTCAAATCCACACGGTTATCGAGAATCTGAAGGCCGGAAGCCAGCAATTCAAGGCCCTGCACGATACGAGCAAGCAATCCGTAGCCCGGGTGCTGCAGAATTTAGAGGATAATACGGCCAAACTTTCCCTTCTGCTTTCCCGTACCCACCGGGCGGCTCAATCTCTCGACAGCATTCTGACGTCCATAAATAGAGGCCAGGGCACACTGGGAAAACTGGTGAAAGAGGATTCCCTCTACAATCACATGAACCGGACCTTTAAAAACCTGGACTGGATTCTGGGCGAGGTCAAAAAAAATCCGGATAAATTTTTCAATGTAAAGGTCAAGCTGTTTTGAACAGTGGAGGATTCACGGGTTACAGCTACAAAATCACAAATGAATAAACCCAAGTCTTTACGGTGATTTTTTTCAAATCGGCCGCGAATGCGCGACTAATCGGTGGTGCGATTCCTGAATCGCCCCTACAAATTGGCATTTGCAAAACCGCGAAGCGGTTTAACATTTGTAGCAACACACAAAAAAAGAAAAACGAACCCGCCCGGGCGGGTTCAACAAAATAATCAAAATGTCCGTGGCACTTCAAACGTGCCGGGGACTTATGTAAATCCTAATAAGCCATCCCCATTATGAATATCTATTCTCTTCCAGCCGTTATCGCATTCACGATTAATTTCAGTCTGGCGGTTCTTGTCTTTCTGGACAATCCCCAAGACTCTCTCAAACGCTGGTTTTCGGGGTTTGTTCTTATTTTTGCCATCTGGAACTTTTCGGAAATCATTATTTTAAATTCTCCCCAATATGAAAAGGCCCTTTTGGGAGCACAAATTCTTTACCGAGCACTTTTTCTGGCACCTGCCTTTTTCCTGATTATTTCTTATCTTTTTCCCAAACCAAACCGGAAATTTCAGCAAAATGGCTGGCTTGAGGGGCTGATCCTTGCTCTCCCCATTCTGGCATTGGTGGTGTCATTTCCAAACTTTACCGTTGAGCTTCAACCTCTAACAGCGTTTAAAAACATTTATTATTACCGGATTAAAATTGCACTCACGCCCGCCTTTCTTTTCCTTCTCACTATTGCCTTTACCTACATGGGTTGGGGCACGATTAATTTAATGAAAAAATTGAAAAAGGCCCGAACCAATCGGGAACGGAATCAGATTCGTTTTCTTTTAGTGGGCGTTTTAAGCATCTTTCTCATTTACATTCTGGTCAATGCCTTCCACAGCTATTACAGCAAATTGTTTTCCTTTTATTTTTTCTCCACACTGCTCACCCTTTTTGTCAGTTTTTTCTTTTTTGCGGCTATCATGCAGTACAAAATCCTTCGAATTTCGCGGATCATCACCGGCGGACTTACCTATTCCTTGCTTTCCAGCTTGATCCTTGCGGTTTATTTTTTGATTGTCCGCGGGCTCAGCGAGAGCTTGGGTCAACTTTTTCAATTGAATTCTTTCTTATTTGAAGCATTCTTGATTTTGCTTCTGATTTTGCTCATCCGCCCTTTTGAAGCCCGAATTCAGCATTTTATTGATCGGCTGCTTTATAAACAGATTTACACCTATCGTCGAAAATTCCTGGATTTTAGTCGGGATCTTCTGGTCTATCATAGCCGGAATACATTCTTCAAAAAATTAGTTCGTTTTATTCAAAATGTCTTCAAGACTCGCCAGGTTTTAATCTTTTTGAAGGATGAAAATTCAGGATATTACAAACTCTGGAACAGGAAGCTTAATGCGCCTCCCCTACCGGAACATAATCCCCTTGTCAAACATCTGACACGGGCACAATCAGGCGTTGAGTTTTTTGATTTGGATCACAAAAATATTCCAAACGCCCTAATAGATTTTCTTTCCAGCCAAAAAGCATCCCTTTTTCTTCCGCTTATTTATGAAACGAATCTTCTCGGTTTTATGGTTTTGTCCGAAAAAACCAACCAAAAAACCTATTCGCAAGAAGAGATCGAAGTCCTGTCTATATTCAGCAACGAAATGGCTAACACCTTTATTCGTAACCAGATGATTGACGAAATGCGTGAAGAAGAACGGCAACAATCCCGCATGCAGCGTCTGGCAGCTATCGGACAGCTGACCGCAGGAGTGGCTCACGAAATCAGAAATCCCCTGAACACGATTGCCACCTCTGCAGAAACCCTTATCAAACGGAAACTGGATCCAGAATCTGAGAATGAATTAAAATCCTACATTCTGGAAGAGGCCAATCGTCTGAACCGCATTCTGAATGATTTCCTGAAGCTCTCTCGAATCCGCAAGCCTGAGCTTCTGGAAATTTCCATTGAGTCATTTCTGGAAAAAATCGCCCTCGACATCCAAACCCGAATCGATGAGAGCATCTCTTTTCAAGTGGAAAATCATCTTCGACGGAAGCGCCTGACCATAGATCCTGATTTACTGCACCAGGTTTTGTTGAATCTCAGCCTGAATGGGATCGATGCCATTCGGGAGCGGCAAAAAAATGAACCATCGCTCCATGGAATGCTGAAGATTCATTTACGAAAACGAAAATCAAATCTTGTGATTGTGGTGGAGGATAATGGATCAGGAATTCCAGAAGAATACCAGGGTCGTATTTTTGACCCCTTTTTTACGACCAAGCCGGAAGGAACCGGTCTCGGCCTACCGATTTCCTACAACATTGTGGAAACAATGGGCGGGAAAATGGGATTTGATTCCACAACGGAGGGGAGCCGATTTTTTGTGGAATTTCCTATTTTTTCAGGTAAATCCTGACAAGCATTGGGTAAACTCTTTTTAAATGAAGCCGCCAATGCATGAATTAACCGTGCAGGGCGATTCATGAATCGCCCCTGCGAATTGGCATTTGCAATGGATTCTTCCTGTTTTGGTTATTGAGGAATTGAAAATTGGAATTTATCTGACCATTGAAATTTGGGGCCTGGATTTTTCCCGTGCAAAAATATTTTTTGTGAGGAAAACACGTATGTCAAACGATTCGTCAAAAAACACATCAACTTCATTTAAACCCGTGCTTTTGGTCGTAGATGATGAAGAGAAAACCCGACGCATTTTGAAAATCAATCTTCAGGAAAAATACCACGTGCTTCAGGCTCAAAATGGGCAAGAAGCCCTGGCAATTTTAGAGAACGAACCCGTGCATCTGGTATTGACAGATTTGCGCATGCCGGTCATGTCTGGCCTGGAGCTGCTACAGCAGATGCAGAAACTCAATTTGAATATCCCTGTGATTATCATTACCGCATACGGCACGGTGGAAAATGCCGTAGAAGCCATGAAAAAGGGCGCTTACGATTACATCCTCAAACCCATTCAAATTGACGAATTGGAAATGACAATTGAAAAATCCCTGAATTACGGCAATTTGCTGAACGAAAATGTCTACCTTCGGCAGCAGCTTAAGCAGTACGAAGGATTTCGGGATATTATTACAATTAATCCGGGAATGCGCCAACTCATGGAACTCATCCGGCAGGTAGCCCCCACACGTGCTACGGTACTAATTGAAGGAGAAAGCGGCACCGGGAAAGAACTTTTCGCCCGCGCCATTCACTATTTGAGTCCCCGGGCCGAAAAACCTTTTATTGAAATTAACTGTGGCGCAATCCCCCACGAGCTTCTGGAAAGCGAACTCTTTGGCCACGAAAAAGGTGCTTTTACCGGAGCCATTGCCCTGAAAAAAGGGAAGTTTGAAATGGCCAACCACGGTTCTCTTTTTCTGGATGAAATCGGAGAGTTGCCCAAGGAACTGCAGGTTAAATTGCTTCGGGCCCTGGAATAACAGCGTTTCACGCGGGTGGGTGGAGTACAGCCAATTCAAACGGATGTCCGATTTATTGCTGCCACCAATCGAAATCTGCGGGATGAGATTTCAGCGGGCACTTTTCGGGAAGATTTGTACTACCGACTCAAAGTTGTCTACATTCGAATTCCTCCTTTGCGGGAACGCACCGAGGACATTCCCCTGTTAGTTCAGCACTTTTTGAAAAAACACGAAACAACAGTTGGAAAACATGTCAGTCGTGTAACACCTGACGCCCTTGAAATACTTCAAGGGTACAAATGGTTTGGCAATGTGCGGGAACTTGAAAATGTTATTATGCAAGCTATGATCTTTTCGCAAAGCGACACCATTACATCCGAGGCTTTGCCTTCCGAGATTGTCCAATCAGTGGAGAAAAATTCAAACCGAATTCCCCAAACCAAAGAGGAATTACAAAGAGAAAAACAGCTTCGCTACCAGAAAATCAATGCC
This sequence comes from Calditrichota bacterium, assembly GCA_013151735.1. Taxonomy (NCBI): domain Bacteria; kingdom Pseudomonadati; phylum Calditrichota; species Calditrichota bacterium. The sequence goes on from JAADHR010000155.1 coordinate 12,930, forward strand.
CAACTGGAATATGCCTTTTTAAAAAATATTTTGCAAAAAGCTCGTGGGAATGTTTCTGAAGCAGCTCGAATAACCGGTTATGATCGCCGCCAGATTCAAAATCTCCTTAAAAAATATTCCCTCAATCCGGCGAATTTCAAATAGACCCCGGAACAATTCGACAGTAAAATAGAAGCAGCGCTTTACTGCGAAATTCAATTTCGCATCATTATTTCTTTATTTACAAAAACTTAATTCTCCTGCTTCAGGAAACCGTGAAATCTCCTTTCCCAGAATCGATGGAATAAACAAGCCACCCCAAAATGCACTGTTTGTCATTCCCTTTAATTATCAAGAAGTTACGTCTGTCGGAGATTCTTGGCACACCTTATGCAATAAGCAATAGTGAATGTGAAAAAAGCAAAATGAAGGTAATCACCTAAAATTGAGGAGGAAGAAAAATGTGGCAAGCATGGACAACAGGAATTTTGGGATTGTGGCTCATCGTGGCAGCGTTTTTAAAACTGGGTCCCACGGGCGTGTTGTGGGATAATCTGATTGTCGGTATTATTGTGGCAATTGCCGGATTCGCCATGGTGAAAGTAAAATCCTGGCAGGGCTGGACTGCCGGAATACTGGGGTTGTGGTTGATTGTGGCGGCATTCATTCCCTCGCTTCGGGCCTATTCCCCCAATCTCTGGAATGACCTGATTGTGGGAATTCTGGTCGCCATTGCCGGTTTTGGCGGCTTAGGCGGCAACAAATAGGATAAAATGTCCTAATAAAATGTCCCCGGCACTTCAAACGTGCCGGGGATTTGTGTAAATCGAAAAACAAATTCATTTCCCCTTGATTCCTACCCAAAATTTTCATAAATTCTTGCACAATCGTGCAAGAATCCCAGACCTTTCATCGAAGAAGGATGATTCTATCATGAGAAAAAGTGCGCGCATGTCTGACCCCCGAAGCCGCTTTTTTATGGCACTGGCCTGCGACCAGCGCCTCAAAATCCTGGAACTGCTTCGGGAGAAGGAACGCTGTTCCTGCGAGCTGGTCCCGCTGCTAAAACTGGACCCGTCTGTCGTTTCCCGGCATCTTTCCCTCCTGCGAGAAGCAGGTATGATCGAAGGCCGAAAAGAAGGCATTAATATTTATTACGCCATTACTGATAAGCGCGTATTCGATTTACTGGACATTTCAAAACAGATTATTCAGGATTGGTTTGAAAAACGCCGGAAGCTGTTTGAAATGATTTAACTGGACCCTTTGCAGCCACAAAGACTCGAAGACACAAATCTTTCATATCTTGACTTCTTGGTGTTTTTGTGTCTTCGTGGCCAAAATTTTTAAGATCAAATGAAAAACTTTTGAGCGAAGAATTGGAGGCATAAAATGAAAGTCGCAGTTGTAACAAATGACGGTGAATTTGTGAGTCAGCATTTTGGACGATCCCGCTACTATGCGGTATACACCATAGAAAACGGACAGGTTCTGGAAAAAGAGCTCCGTGAACGCACGGTGGGTCATTTTGATCCCAACCGCAATCCACAAGCAGAGTCCACCGATCAGCATTTGGATTCCGAAGGACGCCACGGCTACGGCG
>JAADHR010000156.1 GCA_013151735.1 Calditrichota bacterium
TCACGCCAGCGGTGTTCACCCGCATCGGAATATGCGTGCTGTGTCCGCCGTAAATTTTTCGCCCGACCACACGTTTTGCATATTGAACAGGTATTTTTCGCGTACCTTGAGTCAACATGACCACCGCCGCTACCGTTGCAAACATCAAGGCCCACAGAAAAACTTCCATCAACAGGGCGCGGTTTCCGGCAATTAATTGTTGTGTTTCATCCAATACGGCATTTGGAAATCGGGCAATAATTCCAATAAAAATAATCAGGGAAATACCGTTTCCAATGCCCCGGTCATCGATTTGCTCACCAAGCCACATGATGAGAACGGTACCCGCAGTCAGTGTAATCATCGTAAGCAAGCGAAATCCCATACCGGGATGCGGAACAACCAGCAAACCCGACTGTGTAACCGGAATATTCTCCAGAAAGACGCTGACTCCGTACGCCTGCAGTGCCGAAATCAGAACCGTCCCGTAACGGGTATATTGGGTGATCTTTTTTCGTCCTTCTTCACCCTCTTTTTGCAATTTCTGGAAATAGGGAACAACCGCACCCAGTAACTGAATGATAATGGATGCGGAGATGTAAGGCATAATACCCAGGGCAAAAACGGTTGCTTTACGGAAAGCCCCGCCGGCAAACATATCGTAAAGGCCGAACAGGGTATTTTGCGCCTGAACAAAAAACTCACCCAGAGCCCGCGTATCAATTGAAGGCGTGGGAACGTGGCCTCCGAACCGATAAACAACGAGAATCCCCAAAGTAAAAAGAATCCGGCGTTTTAGTTCCGGTATCTTAAATATATTCTGGAAACTTTCAATCATAGAGTGATCGCCTTTCCACCAACAGATTCAATTTTCTTTCGAGCTGATTCACTAAATGCGTGAGCTGAAACCTCAAACTTTTTTGTAATTTCCCCGTTCCCCAATATCTTTACCGGCATGCTCTTTTTTCGTACCAGGCGGTTTTTGTACAAAAGCTCCGGAGTCACCTTTTCGACCCCTTCCAGACGTTCCAGATCAGATACATTTACAATCTGATATTCCTTTCGGAAAGGGTTATGAAATCCCCGCTTGGGAAGTCTGCGCTGAATGGGCATTTGCCCGCCTTCAAACCAGGCACGAAATTTTGCACCCGAACGCGATCTCTGACCCTTGTGTCCCTTGGTGGCTGTTTTGCCATGCCCCGATCCCTCACCACGGCCAATTCGCTTCTCTTTATGTTTTGATCCGCTTGCGAATCGTAAAGATCCTAAATTCATATCACCCTCGACTTTTTGGCTAATCGACTTCTTCCACTTTCAATAGGTGTTCAATTGATTTAACCATTCCCAATATCTGGGGGGTTGCCTCGTGTATTACCGAATCGTGCATTCTATGAATTCCCAATGCAACCAATGTTCGTTTTTGTTTCTTGTTTCGATCGATTGCACTGCGAACCTGCGTTATTTTTAGCTTCTTTGCCATACGTCATTCACTCCAAAATCTATTTCTTCCGATTCGGGATTCAATTCAAATATTGAATCAATCCATTAAAAACATTTCCCTTACGGAGATGCCCCGTTTTTTCGTTACCGTGTCAATATTCAACATGCTCTCCAGGGCGTTCATCGTTGCCTTTACCACATTGTGCGGGTTCGTTGATCCCAGAATTTTGGCCAGCACATCTGAAATGCCCACCGATTCCATGATGGCGCGAACGGGCCCACCCGCAATCACACCCGTACCAGGGGACGCCGGCTTCAGGAATACCCGCGCCGCACCGTATTTTCCAATAATCGGATGCGAAACCGTTCCCTTGCTGATTTGAATATAAACCAGGTTCTTCTTGGCATTTTCTGTGGACTTGGTAATGGCATCCGTTACTTCATTGGCCTTTCCAAACCCCACACCGACATGCCCCTTGCCATCTCCAACAACAACAATTGCGTTGAAGCTAAATCGACGTCCGCCCTTTACGACTTTGGCGACTCGATTAATATGGACCACTCGTTCTTTTAAATCCAATTCACTGGGACTAATCCGTTCCAAAAGACCTCCTCATCACGATAAATTTTTTTGCTCAATTGATGCTCCCATTCTTTAACTTTTTGAAAGAACAGGAAGTAAAATGCTAAAATTTTAAACCACCCTCTCGGGCACCGTCCGCGACGGCCTTAACCCGGCCATGATAATTAAAACCATTCCGGTCGAAAACCACGGATTCAATATTCAATTTTTTGGCGCGTTCAGCAATTGCTTTTCCCACCACTTTACTGACGCCCACTTTTCCTTCTTTTTTTCGGATGTCTGCCAGGGTATCCCTGATATCTTTTGTCAAAGTGGATACACCGGTAAGCGTTTTGCCGGTTGTATCGTCAATTAGCTGAGCATAAATGTGTTTTGCACTTCGAAACACCACAAGACGCGGTTTTTCGGAAGTACCCCAAACCTTACGGCGAATTCTCTTTTTACGTTTGAGCCTGGCTAAACGCTTTTTTATATTTTTGTCTGCCATTTCACCTCATCCTATTTGAAAATCTATTACTTTGCGCCAGATTTACCCGCTTTGCGACGAACCTTTTCACCCGCATAGCGAATGCCCTTACCCTTGTAAGGCTCCGGAGGGCGAAAAGATCGAATTTTTGCCGCAACCAGACCAACCAATTCTTTGTCGATCCCACGCACATAAACCTGGGTATTATTCTCTACCCCCACTTCAATTCCTTCGGGTGGAATAAAAACAATGGGGTGAGAATAACCCAATAAAAACGTAATGCTTTTGCCCTTCTTTTCTGCGCGATATCCAACGCCCACAATTTCCAGCCTTTTCTCAAATCCCTTTGATACGCCAATGACCATATTATTTAAAAGCGAGCGGTACAGACCGTGCATGGAACGGTGCTGGCGGTTGTCCGTAGGACGCTTCACAAGCACCTCATTGGCCTGCATTTCCACCGTAATATCGGGATTAATTCGCTGTTCAAGCTCCCCCTTTGGGCCCTTTACTCGCACCGTATTTTTCTGAATATCTACTGTAACCCCTTCCGGAACAGGGATAGGGGCTCTACCGATTCGAGACAATGTTCTTTCCTCCTGATAACAATTTACCAAACATAGCAGAGTACTTCGCCCCCAACCCGCTCTTTTTTGGCTTGAAGGCCTGTCATAACACCACGCGACGTCGAAAGAATCGCAATGCCCAAATTATTCATCACGCGCGGGATATGGTCCGCATCCACGTACTGGCGCCTGCCCGGTTTGCTGATACGCCTTAAACCGCTGATAACGCCTTTTTCATTTTCATCATATTTTAGGTAAATACGAATCAGGCCTTGTTTTCCGTCATCAATATTTACATAATTGTTGATGTACTTATTTTCATATAAAATTCGTGTGATTTCCCGCTTTAAGTTGGACGCCGGGATATCCACTTTTTTATGTTCCGCTTTAATTGCATTCCTAATTCGTGTTAAATAATCTGCAATTGGGTCTGACATTGACATAAGTTATTTCTCCTGATACCCACTTTTTTAATTTCTACCAACTGGCCTTGGTCACACCAGGAATTTCTCCGTTCAAAGCCAATTCTCTAAAGCAAATCCTGCAGAGTCCATATTTCCGAATATACCCTCGGGCACGACCACAACGCTTGCAACGATTATATCGCCTGACTTTATATTTGGGGGGCCGATTTGCTTTAACAATCATCGATTTTTTAGCCAAAACTCCATACTCCTTCTTCATTAACGTTTGATAAAAGGCCAACCAAATTCTTTTAACAATTCATACGCTTCTTCATCGGTTTTCGCCGTTGTGCAAATGGTAATATCCATTCCACGAACCTTTTCAACCTTATCGTAATCGATTTCAGGAAAAATGATTTGCTCCCGAATACCCACGGTGTAGTTCCCATGCCCGTCGAAGGATTTATCAGGCATTCCGCGGAAATCGCGAATTCTGGGAATGGCCATGCTTATTAACCGATCCAAAAATTCGTACATGCGATCCTTGCGAAGGGTTACTTTGCATCCAATTGGCATTCCGGCTCGCAGTTTAAAATTTGAAATGGCTTTTTTCGCTTTTCGGATAGACGGTTTCTGGCCTGTAATAGCCGTCAGATCAGCCACAGCCCATTCCAGGGTTTTGGGTTCCTGGGTGGCTTCGCCCACCCCCATATTGACCACAATTTTCTCTATCTTAGGAACCTGCATTGTATTTTTATATTTAAATTTATTTTGCAGAGCAGGTGCCACTTTTTCTTTATAAATATTTTTCAGTCGAGGAACGTAATCCATGAATAGATTCTCCACACTCATTATATCATCTTATGAAACGACTATCATTTCGCCGCAATGTTTGCACACTCTTGCACGCGATCCATCTTCTAATACCTTGACACTGATGCGGGTTGGATTTCCGCAGCTCGGACAAACAACCATCACATTTGAAAAATGAATGGGGCCTTCTTTTTCGATAATTCCGCCCTGCGGATTATCCTGCGAGGGTTTTGTGTGTCGCTTGATAAAGTTCACACCCTCAACAATAATTTGCTGCTTTTTCGGAAATACCTTCAGAACCTTTCCTTCAAGCCCCTTATCTTCACCCGCTATCACATGAACAATGTCATTTTTTCGGATGTTGAATTTTGAAATCGGCTCTCGTTTGTTGCTCTTAAAAAGTCCCACCTTACAACACCTCCGGTGCTAATGAAATGATTTTCATAAATTCTTTTTCGCGCAGTTCACGAGCGACTGGGCCGAAAATACGCGTTCCCCGCGGCTCTAACCGATCGTCAATCAAAACGGCTGCATTCTCATCAAATCGGATGTAGGATCCATCCTGACGGCGAACTTCTTTCTTCGTGCGAACCACCACGGCTTTACTCACATCGCCCTTTTTAACGCTGCCCCCGGGAATGGCTGACTTAACCGTGACGACAATAATATCACCAATGCTGGCGTATTTCCTTCGTGTCCCGCCAAGTACGCGAATACACATGACCTTTTTGGCGCCCGTGTTATCCGCAACATTTAATTTCGTTTGTACCTGTATCATTTTTTTCCTCTTGCCCTTCTCAAAACAGCCAAAACCTGTTGTTACTTGGCCCGTTCAATAATCTCACTCAATCTCCAGCGCTTTTTCCGGCTCAAGGGTCGAACCTCCATCACTTTCACCACATCCCCGATATGCGATTCATTCTTTTCATCATGAACCATAAACTTCTTCGTCTGTTTGATATATTTCTTATAAAGCGGATGTTTCACAGATCGCTCGACCTTTATTACACGTGATTTATCCATTTTATCACTTACAACAGTGCCGATAATGATGCGACGATTTCCTCGTTTGTTTTCTGTCATTTTCACACCGATTCCTAATTACTTTCAGTATTTTCTGTTGCAATTTGCTCACGCTTGCCTGTTTCATATTCATGAATAACCGTTTCAAGGCGAGCAATGTCTTTTTTAACAAGTCTAATTCGCATGGGGTTGTTTAACTGGCCAAGGACCTTCTGAAACCGAAGGTTTGACAGTTCCTCCCTGGCATCCTCCAGGCGAATACGAAGTTCTTCAAGCGGCAATTCGTTTACTTCATACATTTTCATAATTACATTCCCACACTTTCTTCAGCCGTTATAATTTTTGTTTTAATGGGCAATTTATGCGATGCCAACCGCATCGCCTCTTTTGCCACATCTTCCGGCACACCCTCCAATTCAAATAGAATGCGGCCGGGTTTTACAACAGCTACCCAATATTCAGGCGCCCCTTTTCCTTTTCCCATTCGGGTTTCAGCAGGCTTTTTTGTAAAAGGTTTGTCGGGGAATATCCGTATCCAGAGTTTTCCTCCCCTTCGGACATGTCGAGTGATCGCTACACGCGCGGCTTCGATTTGCCGACTGGTAATCCAGGCAGATTCCAGAGCCTTTAGCCCGTAGCTTCCAAAACTTAATTTGGATCCACGGTAGGCTTTGCCTTTCATCCGGCCTCGCTGCACCTTTCTATATTTTACACGTTTTGGCATTAACATGAGTTACGTCACTCCTTTTGTTATCGAAATCGTCTTTACCTAAATTTCTCAGGCGCCTACAACCTCGCCTTTGCAAATCCACACTTTCACCCCAATGCATCCGTAGGTGGTAATCGCTGTGGATATGGCGTAATCGATATCTGCACGCAGGGTATGCAGTGGAATTCGACCGTCTTTATACTGTTCGGTTCGGGCCATTTCAGCTCCGCCCAACCGGCCGCTGCAAATAATTTTGATACCCTCTGCTCCCATCCGCATCGCGGCCATGATGGACTTTTTCATGGCACGTCGATAGGAAATCTTCGCCTCCAACTGATGGGCAATATTTTCTGCCACCAGGTAGGCATCCAATTCCGGGCGCTTGATTTCATTCACATTCAATTGAACATCTTTTCCTGTTACCCGCTGAAGTTCTTCCTTCAGCTTATCCACCTCAAGACCCTTTCGTCCAATCACGATTCCGGGCTTGGCCGTGTGAATGGTGATTGTAATGTGCTTGGGAGTCCGATCAATTTGAATCTTCGAAATACCAGCATTTTTCATTCGATTCCGAATGTATTTGCGTAACTTCAGATCTTCTTGAAGTTTATTTGCAAAGTTTTTCTCGTCAAACCAATTCGAATTCCAGGTCTTAATAACACCTAATCGAAATCCGATAGGATTAGTTTTTTGACCCAAAAGTGAATCCTCCCTTATTTTCTTTTGTCCGTCTCTTCTGCTACAACAATTTTAATGTGACTGCTTCTTTTCCGTATCGGCATCACACGACCCATTGAGCCCGCACGAAACCGTCGCATGGTTGGACCTTCATCGATACGTATTTCTTTCACGTAAAGCTCCTCAGGTTCGATCCGGCCGCTTTCTTCCTGATTGTTCACCAGATTTGCAACCGCCGAACGCAGTGTTTTTTCCAATGGTAAGGAAGCCGATTTCTGGGTAAATGTTAAAATGTTAATGGCGTCATCGACGTTCTTCCCCCGAATCAGCTCCGCCACCTGCCGGACCTTGCGAGGAGAAATACGAACATATTTTGTTAAGGCAAATGCTTCCATTCAATCAATCTCCAACCCGTTAAAAAACCTATTTTCTTCCAGCCGATCGTTCTTTTTTCCCGCCGTGCCCGCGAAACGTCCGGGTCGGTGCGAATTCACCCAATTTATGTCCCACCATATTTTCAGTGATGAACACAGGGATAAATTTACTTCCGTTGTGCACCGCCAGTGTGTGTCCCACAAACTCAGGCGAAATAGTTGAACGTCGGGACCAGGTTTTCACAACTCTTTTCTGTCCGCCCTCATTCATCTTCTGGATACGCTTCAGAAGTCTTTCCTCAATAAAAGGGCCTTTTTTTACCGATCTTGGCATTCTTGCACCTCTTTAAAAACTATTTGCGTCGTTTTACAATATAATCGTCTGACTTTTTCTTTTTGCGGGTTTTCCACCCCTTTGTTTTCCATCCCCAGGGGGATGTGGGATGATGCCCGCCCGAGGCTTTCCCCTCTCCTCCGCCCATCGGGTGATCGATGGGATTCATGGCAACGCCGCGAACATGAGGCCGCCTGCCAAGCCAGCGAATGGCTCCAGCCTTTCCGTAAGAAATATTTTCATGATCCAAATTCCCTACCTGTCCAATAGTTGCCCGGCAGTTCAAATGAACCAATCGTACCTCTCCCGAGGGCAATTTCAGATGGGCAAATTTACCCTCTTTCGCCACCAGCTGGGCATAGGAACCGGCACTGCGGGCCAGTTGCCCGCCCTTTCCGGGTTTTAATTCCACATTGTGGACAAATGAACCCAGCGGGATACTGCTCAAAGGCATGGCATTTCCAACCCGAATTTCGACCTCTTCACCTGACATCAGCCTATCATTTACCTGGATGCCGTTGGGGGCCAAAATATAGCGCTTTTCGCCATCGGCATAAAATAGCAGGGCCAGATTAGCCGACCGATTCGGGTCATAATGGATCGCCGCCACGCGGGCCGGAATATTATCTTTATTGCGTTTAAAATCGACCACACGGTATTTTCGTTTATGACCACCGCCCCGGTGCCGAATCGTGACCCGGCCCAAATTGTTCCGCCCACCGGTTTTGTGGAGGGGCTTTACCAGCGAGGATTCAGGTGCGTCATCTGTAACCTCGTCAAATCGAACAATTTTCCGGAAACGCAACGATGGTGTAACCGGGTTATAACTCTTTAATGGCATGAATTCCTCCGATTTCCCTTCATAAAACTCTCATTTAAACCGCACCGGCCACATATTCAATAACATCTCCCTCCTGCAGGGTAACAACGGCCTTTTTCCATTTGGCGGTTTTCCCCTCATACCGTCCCAATCGACGGAGTTTCCCGGGCATGATCATTGTCCGGACGGATGTTACGGTTACGTCAAATTTATTTTCAATCGCTTTTTTGATTTCAATTTTGTTTGCCCGAAGATCAACCTGAAACGCATACTGATTGTGCGTCTCTTTTAAATTGGTCATTTTTTCCGTCAGAATGGGCCTGATAATGACATTATAGGAATCTTTCATTCTCCAAACACCTCTTGTAATTTGGCCACAGCACTTTTCTGAATCACAATCACTTCATTGTCCAATAATTCATAAACAGAAGCCTTAACCGCTTCCTGGATGCGAAGCTTTGGAATGTTGCGACCCGCCAGGTTCAGTTTTGAATCCGGTTCCGGAATCAGCAAAAGCGTCTTTTTATCATGAACTCCCAGTTTTTTCAGGATTTCGTAAACATCTTTTGTCTTTCCCGACTCAACGGTAAAATCGTCGACCACCTTGATGTTCCCCTCTTTTGCACGATAGGACAATGCAGAACGCCGGGCCAGTTTCTTGACCTTTTTGTTCACTTTCATCACATAGGGATGAGGCTGAGGGCCAAAGATTGTGCCGCCGCCGCGCCATATTGGCGAACGCGTGGAACCTGCCCTGGCTGTTCCTCTGCCCTTCTGGCGCCAGGGCTTCTTGCCTCCGCCAGATACCAGAGCCCGATTTTTTGTGGCAGCTGTGCCCTGCCTGGAATTGGTTAATTGAGCTTTTACAGCCAAATAGATTGCATGGTCATTCGGATCAACCGCAAAAATAGTTGCGGGCAGCTCAAAATCTTCAGCCACTTTGGTTCCGTCTATTCCATAAACATCAACTTTCACAATACCCTCATCTATTTTCTAATTTCAACATAGCTATTCACTGCACCGGGAACTGCTCCCCTAATCAGGATAAGGTTCTGTTCCGGATACACACGAACAACTCGCAGGTTCTTTACCGTCACACGGGCATTCCCCATACGCCCGGCCATTCGCGTCCCTTTTAAAACCCGGGAGGGATAAGACGATTGTCCGATTGATCCCGGCGCACGAAGTCGATCGCTCTGGCCATGAGATACCGGACCGCCTCCAAAACCGTGACGTTTGACAACACCCTGAAAACCGCGTCCTTTGGATTTTCCGGTTACCTTTATCCGATCGCCGGGATTAAAAAGGGTAACATCCAGTTTGTCTCCCGGTTTCAGATTTTCGATATGATCAAAATCGCGAAATTCTTTTAAGACATAAAAGGGATTTACATTCGCTTTTTTGGCGTGGCCAATTTCAGGTTTTTTGGCTCGACTCTCTTTCTTTTCTTTAAATCCGAGCTGAACGGCCGAGTAACCATCCGTCTCCGGCATTTTGACTTGCGTTACATAGCAGGGGCCTGCCTCAATTACCGTCACGGCAACATGCCTTCCGTCCTCATCAAAAACTCGGGTCATTCCAACTTTTCTACCAATTAAGCCAACCATGTTTATTCTTCCTCAACTCTTCTGTTGAATCATACCTTGATTTCTACGTCAACACCAGCCGGCAATTCCAATTTCATAAGAGCGTCGATCGTTTTTGGCGTCGAATTCAAGATATCGATCAAACGCTTGTGAATACGTGTTTCAAACTGCTCACGCGATTTTTTATCGACATGCGGTGAACGCAACACCGTATAAACGGAGCGTTTGGTCGGCAAGGGAATGGGGCCTGAAATGGCCGCCCCGGTCGATTTTGCCGTCCGAATAATTTTATCCGTCGATTTGTCAATCAATCGATGATCGTACGCTTTTAGTTTAATTCTAATTCGTTGACCCGGCATCTAATACTCTCCACATTAATTTACTTTTATAGATATGGCTCGATTTTGAGCCAAGAGAACACGTTATTCGATTATTTTAGAAACAACACCAGCACCCACGGTCCGACCGCCTTCCCGAATGGCAAACCGAAGCCCTTCTTCCATGGCGATCTCG
>JAADHR010000157.1 GCA_013151735.1 Calditrichota bacterium
CCTGATGATCATTTCACCGTGATTATTTTGACGAACCGAAAGGCGCCTGGTGTGGCTCCGTTGGCGGAAAAACTGGTGGACTGGTATCTGCTGTAAAATGTGGTGGAAAACGGCCTGCTTTCGTCACGTACGGATCCAGTGGCAGCAAAAGGTACACCTGCCAGAAGGCCTTCACGCCAAGAATCAAAAAGCCGGGAATGCGCGAATCTTTTTTGCCGGATTTTAATCCGTCTTTGCGGAATCACTCCCGGCTAAATTTTACCTGACGCACAGGCGTTTGGCCGGATGTTTCCAGAATGAGAAGATCACTCGTGCCGGGGATTTCCGCAACGGCTCGCGGTGCCCGAAGGAAGGGGCTGTGAAGGACTTCCTGAAGGGAATACTGCCGAATGTTCCAGACGGAAATGTACCCGAGATCCGGCTCACAAATAAGCAGTCGGGTGGGAGAAAGCAACGTAAGCGTCCCGAATCCAACATCCCGAACCGGTAAATCACGAAGCTGGCGGTAACGGGCTTCTCCCATCGAGACGTCACCCACCCAGTGGTGCACCTTTCCGTCGCTCCGGCAGCTGACAAAAACCGACCGGCCATCGGGGCTGACGGCGATTCCGTAGCTGCGGTGGCTTCCGCTGACGGGGCTGCCCGAAAGCTCGAAGCCGTTTTGATCCAGAACGTGCCACTGGCTGTTTTCGGCTTCCAGCACAAAATAATGCCCCAGCGTGTCTGCCGCCATATCCCCCGGAAAGAATTTTAAGGGGATGGCCGGAAGGGGGCGTCCGGTTTCCGCTTGAAATCGGAAAATGTGGCCGCCGCCGTTAAACCCTGTTACCGCAATTTCTCCGGAAGGAATTTGTACAATGCCGTAACACGATCGCAGCGTCATCCTGTGCCCGCGGTGATCGAGGCCTGCGGTGATGGGCGAAAAGGGTGTTTCCTTACCGGTGGAATCCAGGACCACAATTTGGTCGCCGGCAGGGATGTAGACGACGTGATTCCGGGTGACCAAAATCCGTCGGGCACCCTTGACGGGTGTTCCCCAGAATGAGGAAAAGTAGTAGGGACTGATTTTCGGCGCCACGGGAAAGTGAAAAGAACGCAGGATTTTTGCGGACTTTCCCGAATCCGGCTGGAAAGCGATTTTAAGGGTCAGATTTTCCGTGGCTTTTGTAAGTGTGAGGGGAAGGGTCGTGCGCAATTGTTTCGGATTTCCCCTTACGGCTTCCAGAGGGGATCGGTTCCACGTACGGCCGGAATCCGGATATGTCCATTGAAGGCTGAAAAATCGCGCGCGTGCGGCCACTGGTTCCGCAAAGAAAACCCGGGCCCGTTCACGTGAAAACAGTGGAAAATTGCCCGTGGGAAAGAGAATCTTTTCCGGATAGGGCCATTTCCTCCGGTTCCGGTTCAGCGAAAGGGGCGGAACGGGCAAGTGGTTTTGAAAGGTTGTGTGGAAGTAGAATGCAAGAGAATTGGGCCGGTGATTGGGGAAAAGGGACCCGTAACTGAAAAAGGAAAATCCGGAAAAGCCAAAATCCCGGGTAAGCGACAATTCTTTTTCAGCATCTGAAACCGATTTCACCATGAGACCGGGAAGAACAGCCTGCCGGGGAAAATCGGAAAAGTTCCCGAGCCAGTGGCGAAATTGAAGGGTATCGGACGTGTACGTCATGGGTACCACCCAGTCCAGCCAGTGCTCGGCAACCCAACGCGGGCTGTCCTGAAAGAAAACCCGCCGGCCCAGCAGAATGTCTCCGAGAATAGCCCCTGACAAAATCAATGCGGGATTTTCTTTTTGCAGGGAATCCCGGCACATTTTCAGAAAGTGGGAGATTTGATTTCTCCGGAAGGCATCCCAGTCGGCTTCCGTAGAGTTCCTGAAAGGAAAGAGGCGCCGCAAATTCGAAAAACTGGAATCACTCGGAAAATCTCCCGGGCCCGGGTAGCGAAAATAGTCAAAATGAATGCCGTCCACATTGTAAACACGGGCCACTTCCAGCACGACATTTTTCAGGTGATTTTGGACCTCTGGCAAAACGGGATTCAGCCAAACGTAATGGGAATTCAGGGAAAGGGCCTTTTGATGGGTGAGCCGTAAAAACCAGTCGGGGTGCGCATTCCAGAGCTGACGCGGGTTTTGGGGCGGGTGAAGCCCCCTCCAGCCCGGAAAAATATTCAGCCAGGCATGAATGCGGAGACCGGCCAGGTGGGCCTGCGCCGTGGCATTCAACAGCGGGTCCCACCCGTCCAGCGTGTCGGACAACTCACCTGCACGCGGCTCAAACCGGGATGGATAAAAGGTGGTTGCGTTCCCCCGCACCTGGAAAAAGAGGTCGGTAAAACCGGCCCATCGCGCGTTTTCGACGATTTTTGAAATATCATGTCTGGAATGGTAATCCCATCGGGTGACCCAAAGCGCTCGAATCGGTAAATTTTGAATCTCCCTGGCGAAAGAACGGGCCTGAGTTTGAGAGACCAAAACCAATGAAAAAAATAGGGTGAGCAGGGCCGAATTGACTCCGCGCGGAAATCTTTTGATCATCAAAAATCCTGTAAAATTCGTGAAATAAGCGTTTTAGACCAGGCGCAAGTTGACAAATCATTCACCTATTTGAAATACTTTCTCTAAAGTTAAAAAAAATATTTTTATTCGCAAGACAAATTCCTGCCGGCCATTGTGTTTCTGTAAATATTCAGACAACTGACAGAAAATCTGACAAATTAACCGGCGTTCTCTGAAAATCTGACAGAATGTCTGTCCTGTAGATTGTCTTGCAAGATAGACTCTAACTCATTGAAAAATAATATAAATAAATCGATAATCAATTTTGGCACGCCTCTTGCAAAGATCATAGGCGAAAGCAAATGAAATGAAGTAAACGAATTTTTAAGGAATTAAAAAAAATGGGAGGTGATAAACCATGGCAATCGTTCGATGGAGACCAGCCGGAGATCTTTTGGGCATTCGGGATGAAATGAACCGTTTGTTCGATGATTTCTTTGGATCTTTACCGGAGAAATTCGGAGCGGAAACGGGTGCGGAAGGTGTGTGGATGCCCGCCGTTGATATTTCCGAGACGGAACACGATCTGGTTGTTACGGCTGAGCTTCCGGGTGTTAAAAAAGATGACATCAAATTGTCGGTTCAGGACAACATGCTGACGATCAAAGGTGAGAAAAAACAGCAAAAAGAGACCAAGGATGAAAATTATCATCGGATTGAAAGAACCTATGGTGCGTTTCAGCGGACATTTACCCTGCCGGCAATTGTGGACGCTTCCAAAATCAAGGCGACGTTTAAGGATGGTGTGTTAAAGATTCGTTTGCCGAAACGGGAAGAAGCCAAGACCAAGGAAATTCCGATTGCAACGGAATAATTGAATGCTTTTAAAGCGCGGGACCTGCACTGGGTCACAAACCCTCATAACTAATTCTCTTTGAGGATTGGTTATGGCAGGCTACCCCGCGCTTGATTTTTAATGATTTCTGATGGCAGGGAGCAAATTGGGGGATAATTTATTTTCAGGCTCCCTTTTTTTATGGGGTAAACGTGAATTGGCAGATATCCAGGATTGAAATAGAAACTTATTTCTTTGCAGCGGCGTTAATAAATCGACTGACCCGAATGATCTTCTTTTTCGCTTTTGAAAAAACGGAAAAGAACATGCTTTGGTGAATCCACTCCATGAGTCAGTTTTGTGAGGAGGAGCGGAAAAGATGGCTTTGGACGATTTCTATTTGATCCTGGGGATTGATCGAAATGCCGATCAGGCCACGATTAAAAAAGCCTTTCGGCAGCTGGCCAAAAAATACCACCCCGATAAGGGAAAAGAAGGGGATGAAGAAAAACTGAAACGTGTCAATGAAGCCTATTCGATCCTCTCTGACCAGAAGAAACGGGCGGATTACGATAAACGTTTGGAGCAAGAAGAATACGAGCGGACCGGGAGGGTTGAGCCGGCGGTACCCTGGAATTTAAACTGGGGTCTTGATGAGTTTTTTAGTGATTTCTGGAAATCTCCCTTTCAGACAGGAGATCAGGGGGATTACGAACTGGAATTTGATGTGTTTCTCGATTCCGGAAAAGCAAACCGTGAAAAGGAATTTGAAATCAAATTTTCAATCCCGATTGCGTGTTCGGCCTGCGGGGGAACCGGATGGACGCGATCCGGTGTGTGTTCTCTGTGTTGGGGACGGGGATATCTGTTGAAAGATGTTTCGCTAACCGTGCACGTTCCTGAGCAGGTGCATGAGGGATTGATTCAATGGGTAACCTATTCGGATGATCGGGGAAATGATTACGGGATTCGGATTATTTATCATATCGAATAAGATGAACGACTGTTTAAAAAACTGAAGCGGAGGGATATTTATGCAAAACGCAGAGGATAAAAATGTGTATTCGATTCCGATCGACTATGATCAGGAACACGAACATAACGAATCGGATCCACCGCGATCCGATCAGGAAATAGATTCGGATTCTGGGCAAGCCGCAGAGTCCGGGGACTCTCAGAAACCTGCCGGGATGTCGAAGCCAGTGGATGGGTACGATGCGAGGACTCAGGGACGACCTGCATCCCGGCAGGATATTCAACTGGATGAATGCCTTCACATGCTCAAGCGGTTGAAGGCGGAATTCGACAATTACCGAAAACGCGTCCAAAAGGAACGGGAAGAGGTTTATGATTATGTCCGCGGGGATGTGTTCAAAACCCTGCTTCCCATTCTTGACGATATGGAGCGCCTGTTAAACTCTGACGCCTCGGAACAATCCCTGCGTCAGGGAATGGAGATGATCTACAAAAATCTCTTGTCAACGCTTCAGGCGCACGGATTGGAATCCTTCAGCGACGAGGGCAGCACATTTGATCCCAATGTGCATGAAGCCGTCTCTGTGGAAGAAACCGGTGATCACATGGATGGAAAGGTTCTGGATACCTGGTTGAAAGGGTACCGTTACAAAGGGAAACTTCTTCGTCCGGCAAAAGTCAAAGTGGGTCAGAAAAAATAGAGTGGGGGTGATAGGTAATGGAATTGAAAGATTATTATAAAATATTGGGCGTGAGTGAGAATGCGACAGATGCGGAGATTAAGAAGGCTTATCGAAATTTGGCGAAACAATATCACCCCGATTCTCATCCCGGAGACAAAGCGGCTGAGGAAAAATTTAAGGATATTGCCGAGGCCTACGACGTTTTAAGCGACAAGGAAAAACGGGCCAAATACGATCAACTGCGAAAGTACGGCGGGCCGACTCCGGGAGGCGGAATTAACTTTGATGATTTTGGTGATCTGGGTGGAATTCATTTTGAATTTGGCGGCCACCCCGGGGGAGGAACAACCTTCACGGATGGAACGCCATTTGATCTGGACGATCTGTTTTCCCGTCTATTTGGAGGCGGGCGCGACACGTTTACGCGCACCAGGCGCCGCACGGCACCGGGACAGGATGTCCATGTTCAGCTCGAAATCCCTTTTGAAACGGCCGTTAAGGGCGGTCCGTATCAGTTTGTGGTCGATTTAAACGGACAGCACAAAAACCTGTCCATTACGATTCCCCCCGGCGTGGAAGATGGAACTCAGCTCCGGATAGCCGGACAGGGACTGCCGGGTCCCGGCGGGAAAACGGGCGATATGCTTGTAACCATTCGTGTGGGGAAACACCGTTTCTTTGAGCGAAAAGGTCATGATGTGTATTGCGAGGTTCCGATTGGTGTGGTGCAGGCCATGCTGGGCACCAAAATTCGTGTAAAAACCGTCCACGGGAAAAAGGCCGAGCTGAAAATTCCGCCCGGAACCCAATGCGGGCAGATGTTTCGGTTGAAAGGAATGGGAATTCAGACCCCCGATGGAAGAAAAGGGGATCAATATGTGAAAATAAACGTTCAAATACCAAAAGTTTTGAACGAACGCCAAAAGGAATTACTCCGTGAATTTGAAAAAGCGGGGAAATAAACATTCATTTAATAGCAGGGAGGTCCATTATGAAAAAGAAATGGGTGGCTGTATTGGTCGCAGCAGCATTAGTGGTTGGAAGTCTGGTAACGATTATTATTACATCGGACTTTAATTTCACGCACAACAGTCTGGCGTCAAACCATGCTTCAGCTGCCGTTGAGACAAATCCGGCGTCTTCACCTTCACAAAATCCCCAATCCCAGACGGGGCTTTCAAATGATGCGTTTATGAATCAATTAAATTCGATTTTCGAAAATGCGGCAGAAAAGGTAAAACCGGCGGTCGTCACCATTTTTAGCGAAAAGGTCATCAAAATGCGGCGCCTTCAATCGCCGTTTGATTTCTTTTTCGGCCCCGATTTTTTTAACCAGTTTGGACAGGGGATGCCTCAGCAACCCAAGAAAAAAGCACCCCAATATGAAGAATTCCATCAAAAAGGCATGGGCTCCGGCGTAATCATTTCTTCCGATGGTTACATTATCACCAACAACCACGTGGTAAGCGGTGCCGATGATATTCAAGTAAAAACCACCGATGGCGTTATTCACAAGGCCAAGGTTATTGGAACCGATGCCAAAACCGATATTGCCCTGATCAAAATTAAGGCCAAAAACCTGCCGGTAGCCAAATTGGGAGACTCTTCCCAATTGAAGGTCGGCGAATGGGTACTGGCCATAGGCAATCCGTTTTCCCAGCAGTTGCACCAAACGGTTACCAAGGGAATTATCAGTGCGTTGGGCCGTTCGGATCTGAATCTGTCCTATTACGAGAATTACATTCAAACCGACGCTCCGATTAACCCGGGGAACAGCGGCGGAGCGCTCATCAATTTAAAGGGTGAAGTGATTGGTATTAACACGGCCATTGTGGCGCCTTCAGGGGCCTTTGCCGGAATCGGATTTGCCATTCCGATTAATATGGTTAAAAAGGTCACACACGATCTGAAAACCAAAGGCCACGTGATTCGCGGATGGCTGGGTGTTCAAATTCAGGCAGTAGATGAAGATTTGGCCAAGGCTCTTGGTCTGGAGAAAAACCAGGGTGTGGTGGTTTCGGAAGTAACCAAGGGCAGCCCGGCAGAGAAAGCCGGAATTAAGGTATCGGATGTAATTTTGAAATTCAACGGAAGAGATGTCACCGGGCCCAGCAACCTGGCTTTTATGGTGGCTCAGGCCATGCCGGGTACAAAGGTGAAGCTGTTGATTATGCGGAACGGTAAGGAAAAAACAATCACGGTGAAGCTGGGTGAAATGCCGGGACAACAAAAAACAAAGACGGTTATCAGCCAGGCCAATGAAATTGACTTTGGAATGGAAGTGTCGAACTTAACGCCGGATCTGGCGAAAAAATTCGGCTATGAAAAATCCAAAGGCGTGGTCATTACCAGTATCGATCCTTATGGGCCGGCGGCCAAGAAGGGTCTGAAAGAGGGCGATCTGATCCGGGAAGTGAACCGAAAACCGGTTAAAAATGTGGACGATTACAAGAAGATCGTCTCTAAATTGCACCCGGGAGATGTGGTTTTACTGCTGGTGCAGCGAGGCAAGGATAATTTCTTTGTGGCCATTGAAGTCCCGAAGAAAAAATAAAAAATAGATGTGTCCAAATTTTGCTCATCGCTCAACAGGGGAGGCTGGCGTTCGACGCCAGCTTCCCAAAAATTCTTTAACCTGAATAATTCATTAGTCACAAAGTTACGAAGACACAAAGGTATAATAAACGAAAAGATAAATAAATATTCATTGAAACAGGAAAATATACAAAATAAACTGAGCTTCAAATAGCTAATTATTATAATTGTAATAACCTTCGTAACTTAGGGTTTTCGTGGCGAATATTTATGAATAATGCAGGTTAGGGATGATATTTCGGAAAAAGCAAAATCAGCCGGGGAAAATACCTTGCACGGATTGAAAACGCACGAAAGGCGGATTGGGATCGTTAAAATGGTGAAAAAACTTCAGAAACAAATGGGAACGGTTTTATGCTTCTTTCTCCTTTTTTCAACAGCGCATGCAGAATTCACTCATAAAAAAAACCCTGCCCGGGTGGATTACTATTTTCAGATCGCCAATTTCCCGTCAGCCGATTTAAATCAATCCCAATGCGCGATTTCCATTACCGTTCCATACGATGAACTCATTTTTGTCCGTGTGGATTCCGGATTTCAGGCCAGCTATTCGTTTTCCATCTATTTGTTTGATCAGAAGAAAAAGGATATTTTGTTTAAGAAACAATGGGATCGCACGGTGTTTGTGCGTACGTTTGAAGAAACAAACCTGCAGAGTAATCTGGACAGTTTTCAAACGGAAATTCTTCGTTCTCCCGGAAAATACCGATTGGTTTTCATGGTGGAAGATGCGCATGTGAAAAAACCGTTTTACAAGGAAATCCCGATTACGATTAAGGATTTCAAAACCCTGCCTCTTGGCATCAGTTCCATTATTCTTCAGGATTCCCTTTTGCATACCGAGGAAAAGGGCGTTTCCTTTCAACCCAATGTGTCGAATATTTTTGCGAGAAATTTTTATGCCGTTTTTGAGGTGATCAAAAATGTGCCCGGAAGCCGGATTATTTTGTTCCAAATCCGGAATCGGGAGAATAAGAAGATTTTTCAGCGAGACACACTTCGTGTGTCCGGGGAAAAAAGATTGTTCCGTTTTGCACCCTTGGTTCGGGTCGATTCCCTGAAGTCGGGGTCGTACTGGGTGGAGGCCCTTGTCCCCGGAGAACGAAAGAAACGAACGGAGCGAACGGCTTTTGAGGTTTGGAAAGCCATGGAATTTGATAGTGAAGGGGAGCTTGATACGGCCATTGAAACGCTGGTGTACATTGCCCCTCCGGACGTATTTAGCCGGATGAAACAGGCAAAATCCTTTTCAGAGAAGAAGAAGCTTTTTGAGCGATTCTGGAAAGGGGTGGATCCCACACCGGGTACAGAAATGAATGAATTGCAGCGGGAATATTATCGGCGGGTAACTTACGCAAATCGGCACTTCGAGGTGCTGAGCCAGCAGGGCTGGCGTTCCGACCGCGGCAGGATTTACATCCTGTACGGCCCGCCGGATTCCGTGGAGCATCAAGTGGACAACCAATCTCGTGATTATGAGATCTGGAGATACAATCAATTAAAACGGAAATTTGTTTTTTTCGATCAATCGGGAAACGGAAATTACCGGCTCATTGAAAAAAGATAGCTGTCGATAGAAAGGAAGGGATGGCCATGGATGATGAAAAACTCAAACATTTCACGAAAAAGCTTTTGGCTGAATATGACCGCATTCGAAATGAACTGGGTGAAATGGAATCTCAAATGGCGGAGCTCAATTCTCCCTCGGTGGCAGAATATGAAGAGAAATCGACCTTGGAAGAGCAAAAGGAATATCTGACCGGTTTTTTGAACCACGATGCCGAGGAGTTAAGGGAAATACAAGTGGCTCTTCAGAAAATTCTGAATGGCACGTATGGAATTTGCGAGAGCTGTGGTCAGCCAATTGAAGAAAGCCGTCTGGAAGCCATTCCAACGTGCCGGTATTGTAAGGCATGCACTGAAAAAATGGAAAAGGAACAGGCTGCGTCCTGAACTCTGAACGGAATAGCTTCAGGGCTGTGTGCGTCTGAACAGTCTGAGCGGCGCAAAACCGGGCAGAAAAAACTTGCTCCTTGAATGAATTTAGCATATATTTAAAATCTTAAGATTTGGACGGTCAAATTTCGGAGGTGGTAAGATGCCGACATACGAGTACAAATGTGAATCCTGTGATTACATGTTTGAAGAGTTCCAATCCATTCACGATGAGCCGATTAAGGTGTGCCCCAAATGCGGCGGCCCTGTAAGAAAACTCATCAGCTCCAGTTACGGTGTTATCTTTAAGGGGTCGGGTTTTTATATTACCGATTACAAACACAAGAATTCAAGTCCTTCTTCGAACGGAAATGGAAATGGAAAGGCGGATTCTGGCAAAAACGGAACGGATTCCAAACCCGCCGCTGCCCAAAAACCTGTTTCCAAAGAATCAAAATGATCCCTTAAAAACTGGGCTGGGTTTGAAAAAGTCTTGCAGGCGATGCAGGACTTTTTTATTTTATTCCAAAATATCTGTCAGAGATGCTTTGCACGGCTTGACAGAATGTCAGACCTTTTCCTGAAAATCTGCTCCGGGTTATCTCTCTCCAATAATATTTAATCTATTGAAAATAAATAGATAAGACCCTAACTTACCCCCATCCTCAATTTTGGCACGGTGCTTGCACTTCATCAGGCAAACAGCACAATTCTGAAATTTTGACAAAGGAGGAATGATTCATGACGGTATTGGGAATTTTAAATCCGGATGTGGATGAACTGAAAGACATATTTTCACTGAATGTGAAAGACGAAGAACCCATACTTCCACTTGTGGAATTCAATGATACAACGACTGCGTATCCCAAGGTCGACATTCTTGAAAATAAGACGGAATTTATTCTTCGGGCGGAAGTTCCGGGCTTTAAAAAGGAAGAATTGGACGTCGTTTTCGATGACGGTGTTTTAACCCTGATGGCCCGCAGGACTGCGGAAGAAACCGGGGGACAGGTTCTTTACAAAGAACGGTTTACCGGAAATTTTGTCCGGCAGTTTCAATTCTCGAAAAACATCCGCAAGGATGCCATTCGGGCATCGTATCGGGACGGCGTTCTGGAAATCCATTTGCCCAAGAAGCCAATCGTTGAAAAAGAGATTAAAATCAAATAAAGAAGATTTTTTAAGACTTACAATGAAATGACCAGAAAAGGAGGTTGAGACGTATGAGCAAAATAATTGGAATTGATTTGGGGACGACAAACTCGTGTGTGGCGGCGGTCATCGGCGGAGAGCCAACGGTGATCCCGAATAACGAGGGTTTTCGGACCACCCCTTCTGTGGTGGCCTTTCTCAAAACGGGAGAACGCGTGGTTGGACATCCGGCCAAACGCCAGGCCATTACAAACCCCGAAAACACCGTTTTTTCAATCAAACGGTTCATGGGGCGCATGTACAATGAAGTTCAGGAAGAAATCAAACAGGTTCCCTATAAAGTGGTTGCTGGTAAAAATGGAATGGCCTCTGTAAAAATTGGGGACAAAACCTACACGCCGCAGGAAATTTCGGCGATGATTTTACAGAAAATGAAACAGACCGCAGAGGACTATCTGGGGGAAAAGGTGACGGATGCGGTGATTACGGTGCCGGCCTATTTTAATGACAGCCAGCGAAAAGCCACCAAAGAGGCCGGAGAAATTGCAGGCTTGAATGTGCGGAGAATTATCAACGAACCCACGGCAGCCTCTTTGGCCTATGGACTGGACAAGAAAAAGGACGAGAAAATCGCCGTGTTTGACCTGGGTGGCGGAACGTTTGATATTTCCATTCTGGAGATCGGTGAAGGCGTTTTCGAGGTAAAATCCACCAACGGCGACACGCATTTGGGCGGCGACGATTTCGACAAGCGCATTATCGATTGGATGGTGGATGAATTCAAAAAACAGGAAGGCGTGGATCTGTCCAAAGATCCCATGGCGCTTCAGCGTTTGAAAGAAGCGGCTGAAAAGGCGAAAATTGAGCTGTCGAATGTGATGCAGACCGACGTTAATTTGCCGTTTATTACAGCCACTGAATCCGGTCCGAAACACTTGACCATGACCTTAACGCGTTCGAAATTTGAACAGCTTTGTGACGATCTGTTCGAACGCACGATTGAACCGTGCCGGCTGGCCCTGAAGGATGCCGGAATGACGGTGAACGATATTAACGAGGTTATTCTGGTTGGCGGATCGACACGAATTCCAAAGGTCCAGCAAATGGTGAAGGACTTTTTCAAGCGTGAACCCCACAAGGGTGTTAACCCGGATGAAGTGGTTGCCATCGGTGCGGCCATTCAAGGGGCTGTGCTGAGCGGCGAGGTAAAAGATGTCTTGCTGCTGGATGTGATTCCGCTTTCGCTGGGAATTGAAACCCTGGGCGGCGTATTCACCAAGTTAATTGAAAAGAATACGACCATTCCGACCCGGAAGAGTGAAGTATTCACCACGGCGGCCGACAATCAAACCTCTGTGGAGATTCATGTTCTCCAGGGTGAGCGCGAATTGGCGGCCTACAACAAATCGCTGGGACGGTTCCATCTGGACGGCATTCCACCGGCCCCGCGTGGTGTTCCGCAAATCGAAGTTACTTTCGACATCGACGCGAACGGAATTTTGAACGTAACGGCCAAGGATAAGGCCACGGGGAAGGAACAATCCATTCGAATTGAAGCTTCCTCCGGATTGACGAAGGAAGAGATCGACAAGATGGTGCGGGATGCCCAGGAGCATGCTGCGGAAGACCGCAAACGCAGAGAAATGGTGGAGGCCAAAAACCAGGCCGATCAATTGCTCTACCAGACGGAGAAAAACCTGAAAGAGATGGCCGACAAGCTGGAACCGGATGAAAAGAGCAAGATTGAAGCGGCTATGGGGCGCTTGCGAGAAGCCATAAAGGGCGAGGACATGAACGAAATTAAATCGGCAACGGATGCGCTGAACCAGACCTGGAGTGACATCTCAAGCAAGATGTACGCTCGTGCTACCGCGGGTGGACAGCAAGCAGGCGGCCCGACAGCCGGAGAAGCCACCACAACCGAACAAAAGGCGGAAGAAGGAAAGAATGTAGAAGACGCCGATTTTGAGGTCGTGGATGACAAGGATTCGAAAGAATAATGATATGACGATCTGAGAAAACGGCGAGTATCCTTTTACTCGCCGTTTTAGTATCTGACTTAATTCGCGCATTCGCGGCAATGAAAATTAGGATCTTTTTGACCGTGAGGAGAAAAACATTTTAGACCACGGATTTCGGGACTTACGGCCGAGGTGAGTTTCGAAATGTGTGGTTTAAACACACAAAAAAGGAGGGACAACAAATGACTTTAGATAAATTTACATTAAAAGCACAGGAGGCCTTACAGCAGGCGCAGCGGTTGGCCTCTGAAAAGAATCAGCAGCAAATTGACGCCGAGCACTTGCTTCTGGCGTTACTGGAAGATGCCGAGGGTATTCCTGTGGCGGTTGTGAAAAAATTGGGCGCAAATCTGGACCAGATTAAGGATCAGACCACAAAGGCCATTGAAAAACTGCCCAAGGTGTACGGCGCCGGGGGGATCGGGAATATCTACATTTCGCAGCGCCTGAATCAGATTTTTGAGGCTGCTTTTAAGGAAGCCAATAATCTGAAGGATGAGTACATCAGCACCGAGCATCTGATGCTGGCTTTGTCCGAGGATCAGGGGGAAGCCGGTTCAATCTTACGCGGGGAAGGGTTGAGCCACGACAATATTCTTAAGGTGTTGCAGGCCATTCGCGGATCGCAGCGCGTGACCGATCAAAACCCGGAAGCCAAATACCAGGCCCTGGAACGCTACGGACGGGACTTAACCGATCTGGCGCGAAAGGGGAAATTGGATCCCGTTATTGGCCGTGACGAAGAGATTCGGCGGGTGCTTCAGGTGCTTTCGCGCCGGACCAAAAACAACCCCGTACTGATTGGCGACCCCGGTGTGGGGAAAACGGCCATTGTGGAAGGTCTTGCGTACCGGATCGTCAGCGGCGACGTCCCCGAGGGGTTGAAGAACAAGAAGATTGTGGCCCTCGATCTGGGGTCCCTGATTGCCGGAGCAAAATTTCGCGGGGAATTTGAGGATCGGCTCAAAGCCGTCATCAAAGAGGTCGTGGAATCCGAAGGAGAGGTCATTCTCTTTATTGACGAGCTCCACACACTGGTGGGAGCCGGTGCGGCCGAAGGCGCCGTGGACGCCTCGAATATGCTGAAACCGCCTCTGGCCCGGGGTGAACTACGGGCGATCGGAGCGACGACGATCGACGAATACCGGAAATACATCGAAAAGGATGCGGCTCTGGAACGGCGGTTTCAACCGGTTTTGGTAGAAGAGCCGTCGGTAGAGGACACGATTTCGATCCTGCGCGGATTGAAAGAAAAGTACGAGGTGCACCACGGTGTTCGGATCACCGATTCCGCCCTCATTGCCGCGGCAACCCTGTCGCACCGGTACATTACCGATCGGTTTTTGCCGGACAAGGCGATTGATTTGATTGATGAGGCCGCTTCGAAGCTTCGAATCGAAATCGACAGCATGCCGGAGGAACTGGATGAGGTCGAACGCCGGATCAAGCAACTTGAAATTGAGCGGGAAGCCGTAAAGCGTGATAAGAATGCGGCGGCAAAAAAGCGGCTCGAAAAGATTAACGAAGAACTGGCCAATTACCAGGAGAAACGAAGTGAGCTGAAAAGTCACTGGGAAATGGAAAAAGCGGCCATCAAGAAAATTCAGGCCATTAAGGAAGAAATTGAACAGACGAAAATTCAGATTTCTCATGCCGAACGGGATGGCGATCTTTCCCGGGCAGCCGAACTCAAATACGGAACATTGGTCGAACTGCAGAAGCAATTGGAAGAGGAAAACAAGCGGCTGCAGGACATTCAAAAAGACCGCAAGATGCTGAAGGAAGAAGTGGATGAGGAAGACATCGCTGAAATTGTCTCGCGCTGGACGGGCATTCCGGTCAGTCGAATGCTGGAATCGGAGCGGGAAAAACTGCTCAAGATTGAGGAACGCCTGCATCAGCGCGTAATCGGACAGGATGAGGCTATTCAGGCGGTTTCCGATGCCATTCGCCGGGCACGCGCCGGCCTTCAGGATCCCAACCGGCCCATCGGTTCATTCATTTTCCTGGGAACAACGGGTGTGGGAAAAACGGAATTGGCCCGCGCACTGGCGGAATTTCTGTTCGATGACGAAAAAGCGATGATTCGAATCGACATGTCTGAATACATGGAACGCCATTCGGTGTCCCGGTTGATTGGAGCCCCTCCGGGATATGTGGGATACGAGGAGGGCGGCCAATTAACGGAAGCCGTTCGGCGAAAACCCTACTCGGTTATTTTGCTGGATGAAATCGAGAAAGCGCACCACGACGTATTCAACATTCTGCTGCAAGTGCTGGATGAGGGTCGCTTGACGGACAACAAGGGCCGGACCGTAAACTTCAAGAATACGATTATCATTATGACGTCGAATCTGGGTGCGCCCTTGATTATGGAAAAATCGCAGAGAATTACCGAGGCAAACCGGGAACTCGTGTATCAGGAGATCAAAGACGAGGTGCTGCAGTTACTGCAAAAATCGCTGCGGCCTGAGTTTCTAAATCGTGTGGATGAAGTGATTGTTTTTCATCCGTTGACCCGGGAAGACATCAAGAAGATTGTGGATTTGCAATTCAAACATGTTCAGGATTTGTTGGAAGATCAGGGCATTACCTTGGAATTGACGGAAGAGGCGAGAGAATTGCTGGCCGAATTGGGCTATGACCCCTCGTTCGGCGCCCGTCCGCTCAAACGCGTCATGCAGAAATTGCTTGTCAATGAGCTGGCCAAACGCATTCTCGCCGGTAACTTTGCGCCCGGAGATCACGTAATTGTTGTTCGCCGAGAAAATTTTCTTGATTTTGAAAAGAAAACAGGCTAATTTAAATAATCAAATAGGTTTCAGATGAAGGCATCCCGGTTTCGGGATGCCGGTCTTTTTCTTGAAAAAAGGAGGTTATCGGCGAATGAAACGATTCTCAATTTATGCGTTGAGTGTGGTGTTGCTGGCCGGGTTGGTGTTTTCCGCGACCGAATGCGGGAAAAGGCTGACGGACAAGCAATTGTTCGACAAGGCAGACACGTACGAACGCAATGAGCAGTTCGACAAGGCGGCAGAGGTTTATCTCTCGCTGTCAAGACGGTTCCCGAATAGCAAAAAAGCTCCGGAGGCCTTGTTTAAAGCGGCTGTGATGTATGCAAACAATCTGAAAAAATCAAATGAAGCCATTCGCTTGCACGAGCGTCTGATCCGAACCTATCCCAAAAGTGAATATGCCCCGCAATCTCTGTTTTTAATTGGATTTATTTATGCGAACGATATAAAAGATTACAAAAAAGCAGGAAAATATTACAACGATTTTCTGAAAAAATATCCGACTCATGAGCTGGCTACATCGGTAAAATGGGAGCTCAAAAACATGGGAAAGGATATTAACAGTATTCAGTTCTTGAAGTCCGAAAATGATTCTGCAAAAACGCAATCAAACTAATTATTTTTGAACTCACTTTTTAAAAAGCCGTTGGGTCTCCTGCCTTCAGGAGACTTCTCGGCTTTTTTTATTTGTTGGAACTTTTTAAGAAATAAATCAGTAAAAGTGCAATGATATTTTGGGAGAAAACAATGAAACAAAGAATCCTTTTCCCTCTGC
Organism: Calditrichota bacterium; assembly: GCA_013151735.1. Lineage (NCBI taxonomy): Bacteria > Pseudomonadati > Calditrichota > Calditrichota bacterium. The sequence goes on from JAADHR010000157.1 coordinate 16,267, forward strand.
TTGTTTTTTTATTCGTTTTCCACACAACATTTGCACAAGATTCTCTGAAAGTCGCTCAACAACCCGCACCGGAAAACATAACGGTTTCCACACAGGTGGATCGAACGACGGTTCCGCTCAATCGCACACTGACCCTTCATGTGTCGCTGGTGTGGCAAGGGGATCCGGATCGGTATGAAATTATCGATTTCGAAAATCCGGCGCTCACAAATTTCGAAATCACCGGAACGTCTACTTCCAATAAAACGGAAGTGGTAAACGGGCAGGTCATCACCCATCGGGATTACGACTTTATCCTTAAACCGCGTGAGCTTGGAATGGGCTACGTGGAAGGCGTGATTGTAAAATACAAGGATCGCGTCAGCGGAAAAGAACACAGCCTGGTGACACAAAGAATCAGTTTAAAGGTTGTCGATCCCGTACCGGAGAGTCATTCCTCTACCCACTGGCCTGCGACCGTTCTGTACGCGGCACTGGTGATTATTTTTGCAGGAATTCTCTGGTTTTTTCTGATCTACCGGAAATCGAAAAAACCGGTTCTTGAAATTGAAGAAATACCGCCTCTGGAAGAGACCTATTTAAAGAATTTGAAAGAGCAAATTACGTTTGAAAATCCGGACTTAAAGAACGGATTTTCCAAACTTTCCAAGCTGCTGCGAAGTTATCTGTCAGAAAAATTTAATCTTCCCGCCAAACAGGCAACCACTCAGGAGCTTCTCAAAGACATGCAAAACCGGGCTATGGATGAAAAACTAATTTCCCAGACCAAAGAGGTTTTAAGCGTAGCGGATGAAATTAATTTCTCCGGCGGGTCGGGTTCCCGGGAGGAATTGGAGAAAATCTACGGAACGGTAGAGTCCATTCTGGAGCGTTATCTCGCGGCGGGGAAAGTCCATCAAGCAAACGACGAAACGACATCTTCAATAGAGACTGAAAACTGAGGGTTTTTTAAGGAGGTTCGATGCAACAGGATATTCAAGCGATTCACGAAAAGATTCAAAAAGAGAGTACCTTTGTGGATTCTCTGATGACGGAAATTTCCAAGGTTATTGTCGGACAGAATTACATGATCGAACGGCTGCTGATCGGTCTGCTTTCCAACGGACATGTGCTTCTGGAGGGGGTTCCGGGACTGGCAAAAACCATGGCGGTTAAGACGCTTTCTTCCGCCATTCAAACAAAATTTCAGCGGATTCAGTTTACGCCCGATTTACTCCCGGCTGACCTGGTGGGAACGCAGATTTACGATCAGAGGGATGGAAAGTTCAGCGTAAAAAAAGGGCCGATTTTTGCGAATCTGATTTTGGCTGATGAAATTAACCGATCGCCTGCCAAGGTGCAAAGTGCCCTTCTGGAAGCCATGATGGAACGGCAGGTGACCATCGGAGAAACGACATTCCCCCTGGACGACCCTTTTTTGGTGCTGGCCACACAGAATCCCATCGAACAGGAGGGAACGTATCCCCTGCCCGAAGCCCAGGTGGATCGCTTCATGCTTAAATTGAATATCGGGTACCCCTCAAAAGACGAAGAGCTGGAAATTATGCGGCGAAACACCAAGGGGGCTCTTCCCGAAATTCAGGCCGTGGTGAAGCCGGAGGCCATTAAACGGGCACGTTCGGTTGTGAAGGACATTTACATTGACGAAAAAATCGAGCGGTACATTGTGGACATTGTCTTTGCCACCCGAAACCCCGATGAATACGGGCTGGCCGACTTAAAACCGCTGATTGCCTACGGCGGATCGCCGCGGGCATCCATTTATCTGGCCATGGCCAGTAAAGCGCACGCCTTTTTGCGCCACCGGGGCTACGTCACTCCGGAAGACGTCCGAGCCATCGGGATGGACGTCCTGCGTCACCGGGTGATTGTTACCTACGAAGCAGAAGCGGAGGAGATTTCAACGGAAGATGTGGTTCGAAAGGTACTGAACAATATTGAAGTGCCGTAAAAAAAAACGTCCCCGGCACGTCTGAATGAAAACGTTTCAATAAAAAATGAGTTCTGTATGGTTCCAAAGGAAATTCTGAAAAAAGTCCGGCGTATTGAAATTACGACCCGAAGCGTGGTAAACGACGTTTTCGCCGGAGAATACCATTCCGTTTTCAAGGGGCGGGGAATGGATTTTTCGGAGGTGCGCGAGTATTCCATCGGTGACGATGTGCGAACGATCGATTGGAATGTAACGGCCCGGATGAATCACCCGTACGTGAAGGTGTTTGAAGAGGAACGGGAGCTCACCGTTATGCTCATGGTGGATGCCAGCTCTTCGGG
>JAADHR010000158.1 GCA_013151735.1 Calditrichota bacterium
AAAAGAGTGATTAAACTATAGCCTCCATACAATCGGCCTTTCCTTCGGCTCCGCTCAGGAACCGTCCTTCGACGAGCTCAGGGACCAGCGGATCACTTGGCCACTGGCGCGATTCGGTCGTCGAGTAGTCCGACTGGGTTCCCGAGCCTGTCGAGGGACAGTCGGACGAATCGAAACGACCGGTTGTCCCCAAAAAACTCCCTCACTTTTCCTCTTCCCGAATCGCCATGCCGTCCTGCAATTCGTAATTCCCCGTAAGCACCACACTGTCCGCGGGTGTCAGGCCGCTGCGAATTTCCAGCGTATCTGGGGTTTCCAATCCGATTTCCACCGGCTGCTGCCGGGCCCGCCCGCCTTTCTTCAAAAAAACAAAATCCCCGTGGGCACCGTGCAGCACGGCCTTCCGGGGCAGCAGAAGCGCCTGTTGCACCGATTGCGTGACAATCCGAATCGTGGCCAGAAGATTTTGCTTAAATCGCTGATTTTTGTTTTTGACCGTCGCCCGGATCTGGGCCATTTGGGTTTCGGGGTTGACGGCGGCGTTGACCGCTTCAATTTTTGTTTGTACGTGCCAACCGGGTACATCCGGAAAAGAAACCTGAAGAAGTTGCCCGGGTCGGACCCGATTCAAATAAATCGCCGGGAGGTCTCCCCAGAGAAAAAAACGGGAGGTGTCCTGAAGTTTCACGAGGGCTTCCCCGGGAGAAACCACATCTCCGGCAAAATGAAATTTGCGGACAATGACGCCGGAAAATGGGGCCCGAACCGTGATGGGCAGCATTTCTTTTGCCTTTGCTGAAGACGTCACCTGGCTAAGCGCCTCTGCTTTGGGACTTTTTAGCGTGGCGACCACCTGTCCGGCGGAAACGACGTCGCCTTCCGAAAACGGAAGCCGTACAATCCGGCCCGCAAACTGGCTGGCCAAAAGGGTTTCCCGCACCGGCGTGAGTTTCCCGTAGATGGTGATGGCTTCCTGCAGGTTTCCCCTCGTAGGCATCACCACCTGAACCGGAATTTTGTACCCGGTTTTTACAGTCGAAGCAGGCGTACCGGCTCCCGATTCACCCCCGTTTTCCGGCTGTCCGCTGCAGGCAAGAAAAAGTGCGGCTGCCAAAAGTAAAAGGTTCGGTTTTGAAATCATTGGTGAACTCCCATTCTGCCAATCAGTAAATCCAATTCCGCCTGGACCACTCGCATCTGAAGGCGAACCTCCTCCTGCGCCAAACGGGTCTGTATCCATTCTTTTTGGGCCAGAAGCACATCCGTGTTGGACGCCACGCCAGCCTGGTAGCTGTTTTCCGTCAGAAAAAAGGCTTTTCTCGCTTGTAAAAGGGTGCGGGCTTTCAACGTTTCCAGATTTTCCAGATACCCGAGCTGAGCCAACAGCTTCTCAATTTGCGTACGAATATCCAACAAAAGCGTTTTTCGGGTTTCTTCGAGAGATTCCCTGTGCAGGCGAAACGCCTGTGCCTGATTTTTCCGCTGATGCCAATCCACCAGGGGCAGTTGAAGACCCAACTGAACCACAGCGTAATTTCCACCGGAAGTGGGATCGTTGTCGAAAACAAATCCACCCGAAAGGGCTGCTGTTGGAAAACGGCTGGCTCGTACGAGCCGTTCCCGTATTTGAGTCTGCTGAATCTGTTCGTCCAACACGGCAAGGGCCGGATTGCCTCGTTTGGCTGCAGCGAGCAAAGAGTCCGGAGAGATGTCAGCGGGAGTCCACCGGCTGACCGGCAACACCAGCGAATCCCTTTCGGAAATGGTTAAACCCGTTAAGTTTTGCAATTGGATCTGCCATTGCCGGCAGTCATTTTCGGCCGCTGCCACAGCTTCTTCGGATGCAGACAGATTGGCCTGAGTGCGGTACAAATCAAGCTGGTCGATTTGCCCCAGACGAAACAGGCCTCTGGAAATTTCGAGATGGTGTTGTAAATAGGCCTTTGACATCTGTGCAATACGGCGTTCCTGTCTGGCTTGTGTCAGGCGGTAAAATGCTTGTTTAACCTCAAAGGCTAATCTCAATCGATTTTGCCGTGCACGGATTTTGGCAATGGACTCCTCCGTCATGCCGATTTCACTCAATTTTCCAAGCCACTTGTCGAGGTTCCAGGTAAGGACGACCGTATTCTCAAGGATCCGGTAGTGGTAAGGTGAGTAATGGTATGCGCCGGTCGTAAGAGCGTAATCCAATTGGGGACGTGTCTCAGCCCTCAAACGCCGGCTTTCGGCGGCCTTCTGTTCCTCTACCTTCCGGTAAGCAAAAACAGACGGGTGGCGGGCCAGGACTGCCTTCAGGCAGCGCCGGAGCGTCAATTGTTGAGGAACTTGTGCCGGAACAGCCGAACCCCACAGAACTCCGCTAAAAAGAAGAATAAAAATGAAAAAGACGTGTTCTTTTCGCATGGGAAAAACTCTCCAAAATTCTTTTTAAATATACGAAAATTATTTCATTTTCGCATTAAGTAAAAATTAGAATTTTTTAATGCTGGGTTTGTTGAAAAAGAACTTGCTTTTTTGAACGATTGACGTTAAGTTTTTTAGAGTCTTTTTTAACCTGAAAAATTTATTCGTCACAACGTCACAAAAGCACAATGGGATGATAAACAAAAAGGTAAACAGGCATTCATTGAAACAGGAAACGATTTAATACAAACCGAGCTTCAAATTGCTGATAATCTTAATTATAGAACGCCTTGTGGCGAAATTTTGTGAACAATGTGAGTTTTCCAGACTCATTTTTTATACTCGAATTCCGGATGTTCGTAATCTGAAAAAACTCGGGTCTATTTCATGTTTAAAAAACTCTGGATTTTATGGAAAGCCTTTGCTCACGCCCTGGGTGTGGTGAACACGTTTCTTTTACTGACGCTCACCTACCTTTTATTGATTGGACCAGTAGGGTTGGTGTTGCGCCTGTTTGGCCGGGATGTCCTGCACAAAAGCGACTTCCGGAAAGGCCCACATTGGGCAGAAAAGGCGGCAGAAAATGATTCCGTTGAAACCTACACCCACCCTTTCTAACGGATAGTTAGTGGAGTTTGCATGACGATTCTGGGAATTTCGGCTTTTTACCACGATTCGGCAGCGGCCCTGGTGCGAGACGGCCAGCTTGTGGCCGCCGCGCAGGAGGAACGCTTCACCCGTAAGAAACACGATTTTTCTTTCCCCATTCACGCGGCACGATTTTGCCTGACACAAGCCGGCCTCGAGCCGAACGATCTCGACGCGGTGGCATACTACGAAAAACCTTTCGTCAAGTTTGAGCGCATTTTGCTCACGTACCTGGGAACGTTCCCACGCAGTTTCCACTCGTACACAAAGGCCATGCCCCTCTGGCTCAAACAAAAGCTGTGGATTCCCCATTTGATTCGCAAAGAGCTGGACTACGACGGTCCGATTTACTTCACCGAACACCACCAGTCCCACGCCGCGGCCGCCTTTCTGGTCTCTCCGTTTGAGGAAGCGGCCATCCTCACGCTGGACGGCGTGGGCGAATGGGCCACCGCCACAATGGGCACCGGCCGGGGCAGCCGAATCAAAATTCACAAGGAAATTCATTTTCCCCACTCGCTGGGACTTTTTTACAGCGCTCTCACCTACTACCTGGGGTTTCGGGTGAACAGTGCGGAGTACAAGGTGATGGGACTCGCCCCGTACGGGGAACCCGAGCTGCTGGACAAAATGCGGGAACTGATTCGGTTTGAACCCGACGGCGGTTTTGCACTGAACATGCGTTATTTTTCCTTCGATTACGGACTCACGATGACCAATCGGCATTTTGAGCACTTATTTGGTCAGCCTCGGCGTCGTCCTGAAGAGGAATTGACCGATTTTCACAAAGCAGTAGCCGCGTCCGGCCAAAAAATGCTGGAAGAGGTCATGTTGAATGCGGCCCGTGCGCTGAAAACCGAAACCGGCCAGAAGCGCGTGTGCCTGGCGGGCGGTGTGGCCCTGAACAGCGTGGCCAACGGCCGCCTGCTGCGCGAAGGGATTTTCGAAGAGCTGTTCATTCAACCGGCCGCCAGCGACGCCGGAAGTGCCGCGGGGGCTGCTTTTTTTGTGGCCAACCAGTTGCTGGGAGAACCACGCCGCTTTGAAATGACCCACGCCTACTGGGGCACACCGGAAGAAACGGGCAAAACCAGGGCGTTTTTAAAACAGAACGCCATTCCCTGCACGGAACTTTCGGAGCCAGAGCTTCTGAAACAGACCGCCCGGCTTCTTGCTGAAGGCAAAATTGTGGGTTGGTTTCAAGGACGCTCCGAGTTCGGTCCGCGGGCGCTGGGCAATCGCTCGATTCTGGCCGATCCCCGCCGGGCCGAGATGAAGGACACGATCAATGCGCGGGTCAAATTTCGGGAGGCTTTTCGTCCCTTTGCTCCCTCCGTGCTGGAAGAAAAGGCTCGCGATTACTTTGACCTCGATCGCCCCAGTCCGTTTATGCTGCTGGTGGCCCGGGTGAAACAGCCGGAGGCCATTCCCGCTGTTACGCACGTGGACGGCACGGCACGGCTTCAGACGGTGTCCGAAAAACAGAACCCCCGCTATTACCGGCTTTTGCAGGCGTTTGAAAACCAGACCGGCGTGCCGGTCCTGCTGAACACGTCATTCAATGTGCGGGGTGAGCCCATTGTGGACACCCCAAAAGAGGCCTTCGCCTGTTTTATGCGAACGGGTCTGGATGCTCTGGTGCTGGGGAATTTTTTGCTGCTCAAACCGGACATGCCCCCGATTGAAAGCTTTGACTTTTTGAACCAACCCTTTGTTTTGGAGGAAGATTAAATGGGAAAACGCGTCAAAAACACCAAACAGCGCCTCTCCGTAATCGGAGAATTTTGGCACTTTATGAAGGTGCGGAAAAAATGGTGGCTCGGGCCGATTATTTTCATTCTGCTTCTGCTGGGTATTTTCATTATTTTTGTGGAAGGCTCTGCCCTGGCCCCGTTTATTTACGCCCTGTTTTAGACTGGGTCCGCGGTGCGTCGGTGTAAAGCCGCAAAATCTTGCGGTTCTTTTTGACCCACCCCCTTTCTCCCCCTCCCTGATTTCAGGGAGGGGGCCGGGGAGAGGGTTGGAAGATTTAGCGAGTCGTTCCGATTTAACAAAAATAATTAAAAAAACCATAAAACCCAAAAACAGGACACAATCATGGCAACCCTTTCAAAAATCGGAATTCTTACCGGCGGCGGGGATGCCCCCGGACTAAATGCGGTGATTCGCGCGGTCACCAAAGCAGCTATTCTCGACCACGGTTGGGAGGTGGTTGGCATTAAAGACGGATTTCAGGGGCTGATTGAGCCGGAACGCACGATTCCGCTGACTCTGGAATCGGTGCGGGGCCTGCTTCCCCGCGGCGGAACCATTCTGGGCACAACCAACCGCGGCAACCCCTTTCAGTACCCGGAAAATCGGGATGGAAAAATGGTCTTTACCGACAAATCCGATCTCGTGCTGAAGCGGCTCCGCGATCTGGAGATCGACGTCCTGATCGTCATCGGCGGGGACGGTTCTCTTTCCATTGCCCGGGATTTCATTCAAAAAGGCGCCAAAATGGTC
>JAADHR010000159.1 GCA_013151735.1 Calditrichota bacterium
GGTAAAGCAATAACCCAACAGTCCTCATACACCCCAATGAATCGGGATGATTATACAAAAACTAACTCCATTTTGCAATACCAGACTTGTACCATCCCCATAATTCATTATGGGGATGAGCTAAGGATAATCTGACGAGGGTAAAGCAATAACCCAACAGTCCTCATACACCCCAATGAATCGGGATGATTATACAAAAACTAACTCCATTTTGCAATACCAAACTTGTACCATCCCCATAATTCATTATGGGGATAAGGTAAGGATGCGACTGGGCCTCCCCCCGGTGGCCTCTTATCCCAGCCATGTCCGAATCTTCTCCGTCACCGCTTCGGCCGTCAGTCCAAAATAATTGGCCAGATCTTTTGCCGGAGCCGAGGCACCAAATCGATTGATTCCAACCATAAGGGCGGATTTCCCCACTATTTCCGGCCAGATTGCGGAAACACCTGCTTCAATTACAACCCGCTTTGTCTGGGGTTCGCCCAAAACGGATTCCTGATAATCCCGTGGCTGTTGCAAAAATTGCCGGTCAGCGGGCATGGAAACCACCCGAATCTTCAATCCTTCATTTTCCAGACGCGTTTTTGCCTCAACGGCCAGGTGAAGTTCAGACCCCGTGGCCACCAGTACCAGGTCAGGGGTTCCGTTTACGGCATCGGAAACAATGTACCCCCCTTTGGAAAACTGATCAAATGTCACGGGCTGAGTACGCGAAATAGCGGGCACACCCTGCCGGGTCAAAATTAAGGCTGTGGGGCCATCTTGTCTCTGCAGGGCGAAAGCCCACGTAAGGGCAGTTTCCTCTGCATCCGCCGGACGCACCACCTGAAGATTGGGAATCACCCGCAGGGCTGCGATGTGTTCAACGGGCTGGTGCGTCGGGCCATCTTCTCCCACAAAAATACTGTCATGTGTAAACACATAAATAACCTGAATCCCCATCAAAGCGGACAGGCGAATGGTGGGGCGCATATAATCGGAAAAGACCAAAAACGTAGACCCAAACGGAATCCAGCTTCCGTAAAGGGAAAGCCCGTTTAAAATACTGCCCATGCCGTGTTCGCGAATACCAAAGTGAAAGTTTCGCCCGCTGAATGTTCCCGGTTCAATATCCCCTGCATTCTTAATGCCGGTTTTTGTGGACGGCTCCAGATCGGCTGATCCCCCCACAAGATTCGGAAGGAGTTCCGCTGCCTTTTGAAGCACCTTCCCCGAAAGAGCCCGTGTGGCGCCTTCCGTTCCCTTAACCGATTCCACCAATTGTTCAGCCAATTTTTCCGGAACGGCCTTTTTAAAATAGGCCTCCCATTGTCGGGCCTGATCCGGATGGGCCTGCTGCCAGTCCTGAAAACCGGCCTGCCAATTCTCATAATGGGACTTCAATTCAAATCGGCGGTTCTTAAAGACCATACGGACGTCTTCGGGCACATAAAAGGTCGGCTCCAGCGGCCACCCAAAATGTTCCTTCGTCAAACGAACCTCTTCTTCACCCAGAGGAGACCCGTGAACAGCCGACGTGTCCTGTTTGTTGGGGCTTCCAAAGCCGATGTGTGTTTTGGCAATAATCAGCGAGGGAGCGTCCTCAAACAAAATGGCCTGCTGCAGGGCTTGATCAATTTCCCGAACATTATGGCCGTCAATCTTTTGAATGTGCCATCCGTACGCTTCAAATCGCTTTCCCACATCCTCCGAAAATGTGAGGCTGGTTTTTCCTTCGATCGTGATGTGGTTGTCATCGTAAATGTAAATCAAATGGCCCAATTTCAGATGCCCGGCCAGAGAAGCGGCTTCGGAAGACACCCCTTCCATTAAATCCCCGTCACTCACAATTCCAAAAACCCGGTGTGTAACCGGTGAAAAATCAGGCGTATTAAACCGAGCGGCCATCATTTTGGCCGCAATGGCCATCCCCACACCGTTGCCAAACCCCTGCCCCAGAGGGCCGGTGGTGGTTTCCACCCCCGGAGTCAGTCCATATTCGGGGTGTCCGGGCGTCCGGCTGTGGAGCTGGCGGAATTGTTTCAGATCTTCGAGGGTCAAATCAAAACCGGCCAGGTGCAGCAACGCGTACAACAGCATGGAACCGTGCCCCGCAGACAGAACAAATCGATCCCGATTGGGCCAGTGGGGATCTTCGGGATTAAAGTTCAGGTAGCGCATCCACAACACCGCCGCGTAATCGGCCGCCCCCATGGGCAATCCAGGGTGGCCAGAATTGGCTTTCTGAATGGCGTCAACCGCAAGGAATCGAATCGTATTCGCAGTTAATTGAAGCAGTCCCTCATTCAAATCATTCATTTCCATAACGACATCCTCGATTAGTTTTATGGTTTTGATCCTATTTTTTTCAACATCACCTCAATCGCTTTTTCCAGTTGAGGATCCCTTCCCTCCAAATCATCGGCAAGTGTGTTGACCACCTTCACATCCGGCTTTACACCGCCCTGGGTTTCCAGATCGCGGCCATTCAGTGTGTAGCAGCCCCAAAATGGAAGCCGGACGTAAGCTCCGTTCATCAGGCGGACACCGGTTGTAAAAATAATCCAGCCGTAGGTGGTGTTTCCAACAATTGGCCCCCGGTGCAGAGTCTTGAATCCGTTGGCCGTCATTTCACCATCACTCAGGGTTGTTTCATTGGTCATCAATACGACGGGTTTGTTGGCAAATCCAAATGTGGATTGCTGCGACTCCGAAAGTCCCCGAATCTTCCATTTTGCGTAAACCGGCTTCATCAGGGCTTGCAACACCCGGTCGTGGACATTCCCGCCAAAGTTGTACCGGATATCCAGAATGAGTCCCTTTCTCGGCACGGCATCGCGTTCTAATTCCTTCAAGAATCGCTTTAAATCCGATGACCCCATCGCCCGCATGTAAATGTAGGCCACCTGATCGTGTGTTTTCTCTTTCACAATAGCCTTCCGCGATCGGATCCATTCCTCCAACGCCAGGTGATTCTGTGCCCGCGACGAAATCGGTTTCAATTTAACGGTTACCTTCCGGCCAAGCTTTTGGCTCTTCACCGAAATCTCAACCCGATGCCCCAGTTCCCCGTTCAAAATATCCCAGATATTTTTTGTCGATGAAATCGGTTTTCCATTAATCGATACCATCACATCACCTGCACGCACGCTGTCGCGGAAGGCGTAAAGGGGACTGTCTCTGAAAATATGGTCAATCGCAAGCGCGTGACCTTGCACTCGAAACGTGGCACCGATGTAGGCGGATTCCTTTTTGGAACGATGGGATCCCGGCGGATAGATTCCCGAATGGGAGGAATTCAGTTCGCCAATCATCTCATTAACATAATCATAAAAATCCCGGTCCTCTCGCACCTGCTCCAAAACGGGCCGGTAGCTCTGGTAGACCTTTTTCCAATTCGTGTGATGAAATTTGGGATCGTAGTAATAATGCTGCAGCGTGTAATACACTTCCCCTAAAAGCTGTTCGTAGTCTCCCAGTCGATCCACATCCAGGCGTGCCTTAAACGAAATGGGCTTTGAACTGCCTTTGGGCAGCATGATTTTCCCAATTTTCCCCCGGGATAAATAGAACAGATTTTTCCCTTTTTTGTCGATTTGAAGCTGCCGGGGATACGTCACCGAAGAAGCAAACGGGCTGTACGTACCTCGTTTTTTGCGATCCAAACTGGTCTTCCACAAGTGCATTTTTCCGTCAATGGTCGATGTAAAATAAACGGTCGTCGTATCCGAGGGAGAAATGATAAATTCACCGTCATTCCCCAGCGTTTGAGTAACAGGCTGGGTTTGAATATCCATATTCTCAATGTCAAAACGGATGTGAACGGGTTTTTTCTTGGATTTCTTTTTCTTTTTTTCTTTAGAGGATTTCCCGGTTTTAAAGAGTTTTTCGAAGGCATCTTCATCAAATTTCGGCTTTTCCGGAATAAGATGGAGCTGGTAAATATCCCATTTGCCGGTAAATTCCGGGAAACTGTGGCCAAACCGATTCGACAAAAACAAGAGCGACTTCCCGTCGGGTGACCAGACCGGGGTGTTTTCGTCATACGCCGTATTGGTCAGCGGAGTGGTCTGTCCGGTTTCCACATTCACGGCGTAAATATCGGCATTTCCCGCTTTTTGCGTCACAACCGCAATAAATCGGCTATCGGGCGACCAGCGAAAATCGTCTGCAAACAGCCCGCCAAAATCATCCTCGATCAAAAGGTGATCCTGTTTTCCGTCCGGTTTGATCAGGCGAAGCTGCCGTTTCCCCCGAAAATAGGCAATCCATTTTCCATCGGGTGAGAATTTGGGATCGAGCTCGTCTTCTTCAGAATGGGTTAACCGGACGGGAGGGGCATTTCCTTCCGCGGAGATGAGATACAAATCCGGGTTGCTGTTCACGTCAGATACGTAAACCAGCTTGCTGCTGGAACTGTCCCAGGAGATGTCACGCTCACGCCAGGGTGTTTGGGTAATATTCCTGGCATACCCGCCCTTCACACCAAACACAAAAATTTCGCCCCGTGCTACGGCGGCAATCTTTTTTTCGTCCGGGGAAAGCCGGTATTCGGATACCTTGAGATCTTTCGCACGAAATGTCCGGTTTATTTTCATCTCCGACGGGGCATGAATGGGGATGAGGTGCGATTTTCCGTTGGTTAGATCGGTCAGATAGATTCCAAAATTCCGTTCATACACAGCCAGAGGAGCCCTTCGGGCCACATTCAGCCAGCGAACTTCCCCCTTTTTAAATCTTGTAATCGGACGAAGATGGTTGCCATTCCGATCACATGACCAGATATTGTAAACACTCGTTTTTCGCTCACTTACAAAATAGATGGTTTTTCCATCGTTGCCCCAGTTCGGCCAAAAACTGTTGGCTTCATCGGCTGTAATTTGAGTGGATTTCAGTGTCTTCGGCTGTACAATCCACAGTTTGGCACTATTGGCCCCCCGATATCCCTTTCGCCACC
>JAADHR010000160.1 GCA_013151735.1 Calditrichota bacterium
CTGAATCACTTAAAGGAAACCGTGGAGTCCGTGGAGACAAAAAAGCAACCCGACGGAGCCTTTGAAATTTTGGTCAAGAAAACGGTTTCGGGAACAGATTCCGCAGGCTTTCACTGGACGGAGAAGGTGACCCTTTTTGGAAACGGCGTGATTTCCGTGCAAAACCACGTGGAGCCGTTTGGAAAGTTACCGGACGAGCTGCCAAAGCTTGGGGTGCAATTTGTGCTGCCCGAAAATCTGGAAAACCTCATTTGGTACGGGCGCGGCCCCCAGGAGAACTACCCCGACCGAAAGACGGGTGCCGCCGTGGACGTGTACCACAGCACTGTGACGGCTCAGGTTGTTCCCTACGTGCGGCCGCAGGAAACCGGCAACAAAGAGGACGTCCGTTGGGTGGCGCTGACGGACGCAAAGAAAAAGGGGCTGCTGGTGGTGGCCGATTCGCTACTTTCCGTCACGGCGTTGCATTTTACCGCTAACGACCTGGACAAAGCCAATCACATTGACGAGCTGACGCCGCGAAAAGAGGTGTTTCTCTCCCTGGACGCCAGGCAATTGGGGTTGGGCAACGCGAGCTGCGGGCCGCCGGTGTTGGAAAAATACGCGTTCCATCCCCGGCCCGTGACGTTTGAGTTTGTTTTGCTGCCCTACGAACCCAAAATGGGGCGCTTGCAGGACGTGGCCCGGCAGGCCAAAGCCTGGGCAAAACGGTAGAGGTGTATTCGCCTTCCCTTCGACTCCGCTCAGGGATCGGCGAATACTCGGTGACCGATATCGTTCAATTTTCGAGGTGCACACCGTTCCCTCGAGTACGCTTGAAAACCGGACGCACGTACCGAAATTACCAACGCTCCCTGAGCGGAGTCGAAGGGAGCGTTGGGCGGTGGCCTCGACACATTTGCCCGTCCTTCTACAAGCTCAAAGAACAGACGGCTCACTCGGCTGCGGGTTTTATTCCGGTCATGGAGGTGTTCGATGGCGTCCCCGAGCCTCCCGAAAGAATGTGCACGCGTCGAGTCTACGTGATGAAGTTTTTCTACACATGTTCAACGCCTTTGGCGTTGTTTGGGGTTGTATCAAAAATCCATTTTTTAGGGATAAAATAAAATGAATTTGTCATTGCGAGCGAGTGCGCCCCAGGCGCACGAGCGAAGCAATCTCCTCTCTGGAAAAAACACGTACAGCAAACGAAATTGCCAATGTGCTCCTCAGGAGATTGCTTCGTCGCTCATTCTTCGCTTCTCGCAATGACAGGTGCTTATAATTTGGAATTTCTTCCCTTTGCGTCGTCGTAGCTTTGCGGTGAATTTTGGAAATAGAAAACATCCCCCTATGGTCCCCCTTCGAAGGGGGACGTTCGAGGGTAGCTGAACCAACGAAAAAATGGCTCTTCTAATTTGGAATGATTTTTACTGGGTGAGATACCCAAGTTTGAACTGGCAATCAACCCGCTTCCGCTTTGAAGGGGGATGTTTTTGGCCAATGAAACGCACGAAAAAAATCACCCAATACCCGTGCGAAGGTTGCCAACCTTCGCAAAGATAAAGAAAATGGTCTAAATGACAAAACGAGGAAAAAACAATGAAAACATTTGTTACCGGTATTTTAGTGGGTTTGGTTGTTTTGGCGAGCGGTTTTTTTGCTAACCGCTTGTTGGCGCAAACGAGTGCCAAAACGCACTTCACCCTTCAAAACGAAAAGGTGAAACTGGGCGTTCTCATTCAAAACAAACAACTGGCCAAGGACTGCCTCCGCGTTTTGCCGGATTGGGCGGCTTCGTTCCACACACAGCCTGTGGTCCTGCACACGGACGCGGATTTTGCCCTGAACGTCATGTGGACGGGCTGGCACGCCCCGGGGAAAATCAACAATGCGGAAAATCCGGTCGTTTTCACCAAAAAGGATTTCCGCTTCGAGCGGGCCGAAAAGGACACCCTTTCAAACAGGGAGCAGCGTCTTGTGCTCTATTTTAAGGGGACAAACAACCCCTTTCTGCTCAAATTGACCTATTCGCTTAAGCCAAACGCCTTTTTCGCCCGGCGCACGCTGGCCGTGCGGGACACCGTGTTCGGCCTGCACTTCCTGCGAAAAGTGGCTTCCCGAAAGGGACGGATTTTGGCGCCTGTGACCATCGTGAAATCCGGCAGTTTCGGCCAGCCGGCGGCTTTTACGCTGGGCCAGGGCGGCGGTTTTTTCGGATTGGAATACCCCACGTCGGAAAACCACCTCGCACCGGCGGACAAGAAGTCGGCTGACCTGATCTGCAAAGAAATTATCGGTAAACGCATTCAAAAAGACTGGCTGGAAACCGATCCGGTGGTGGAAGCTGTTACACCCAATGCGTTTGTTAAACACTGGTTTTTCACCTATTTGGAAGACATTCGGGTTACCACCCCCCAGCCCTACATTTTGTACAATAGCTGGTACGATTTGCGATCACCCCTCATGGTCAAGGACTCCTCCCACGTCATGAATGCGGAAAACATTCGAAAAATCATCCACCTGTTTAAAACCAACATGGTGGACAAGTACGGCATTCGCCTGAACGCCTTTGTGCTGGACGACGGCTGGGACATCTACCGGAGCGATTGGGTCCTGCGCAAAAAGCAGTTTCCCAACGGACTCAAGCCCATTTCCGACGAGCTGGAAAAAATGGGGACGCATCTGGGCATCTGGTTTGGGCCCATTGGCGGCTACTCCTACCGCTCCTGGCGGGTCGGCTGGATGAAACAGCACGGCTACGAGACCGTAGACGGCGAGATGTGCCTGGCCGGAAAACACTACAGCCAGCTTTTCAAAAAACGGGTGGTGGATTTTGTGGAAAAGGACGGCGTGCGGTTTTACAAATGGGACGGCATTCAATTTTCGTGCAGTCAGCCGGACCACGGCCACAAGATTGGAATCTACTCCCGGAAAGCCGTCATGGACACGGTGGTTACGTTGTGCCGGGCGGTTCGTGCACACCACCCGGACGTGTACCTGAATATCACCTCCGGCACCTGGTTGAGTCCCTGGTGGCTGCGTTGGGCGAACCAAATTTGGATGCAAAGCTCCGACTACGGCTATTCGGATGTCCCCTCCATCAGCCGCCGCGATGCCGCCATGACCTACCGCGATCTGTCGCTGTACAAGGATTTTACCAAAGAAGACCTCTGGTTCCCCATTTCCAACATGATGACCCACGGCATTATTAAGGGAAATCTCCAAAAATTGGGCGGCCAGGAAGAACCGCTGGACAAATTTACCAACAACGCCCTGCTCTATTTTGCCCGCGGCGTGTCCATGTGGGAGCTGTACATTTCTCCCGATTTACTCACGGACGGCGAATGGCAGGCGCTGGCCCAGTCCATTCGCTGGGCAAAAGATCGCTTCTTCATTCTCAAACACACGGAAATGGTGGGCGGGGATCCCGGCAAGAAGGAGCCCTACGCCTACGTGCATTTTTCAGGGTATTGGGGCATTGTAGCCGCCCGCAATCCGGGGATCGAGCCCAAGAAGTTGGTGCTGCGACTGGCGCCGGAAATGGGGTTGAATCCGGAAGCCGCTTCGCTGGTGGTGGAACGGGTGTACCCCGATCACTGGGTGTCGCCGGATTTGGTGGCCGCCGGTGTCACACTGGAACTGCCGCTCCAGGGATTCGAAACAGCCGTGTACGAGATTTACCCCCTTGGGGCGGCCCAGGAACCCCTGCTGGGCGGCGCCACGTACGATTTCCGGAAAACAGGGGCACGCACGTTTGACCTGTCCATTTTCAAAACCGGTGACGCACTCCGCTGGCTGAATCCCGAACAATTCGCTTCTCCGTTTCCACCGGCGCAGTCACTGAAGCAGGCCAATGTTTCGGCAAAAAGTGAGGTTTTCGTGTCCGATTTTCGCCTGCAACCGAAGAAACGCCGCGCGAAAATCGAGGGCCGTTTGCACTTCAAGTCGCCGGTAACCGGCGGCAAACTGGCTGTTTTGCTGGTCTCGGATGCTTCTGCGGCGGGCAAGTGGCTGCCGAGGGCTACGGCCAAAATGGATGGAAAAACCGTACAGGCAAAAAAGCAAACCCAGAAGGGGCGCTGGAAATGGCTCCTGTACCCGGTAACGCCGGGCGAAACGGCCTTTCGCATCACGCTGGCGGTGGACAAAAAACACCCGGGCTGGCAGGGGACGGTTTCCGTTTGGTTTGTGGGAACCGAACAGCCCGGGGCGCGGAAAATTTCCATTCAAACGCGGGAGGTTATGCCCGATCTTCGTCCCATGCCACCGCACCCGCGGCCGGAAGGGCAGTTTGATGTCACGGTGAAATTAGGGGAGGAAACAATTCGATTAAAATAAATGTGTAGGGGCTGTATCACAAGTTTAAAACTACAGTTGTGAGACTCATTTTTATAAAACCTGTCATTGCGAGTGCGCCTGGGGCGCACGAAGTTGGAAATGCGCCTGTGGCGTGCAATCCCATTATTTACAATATATTATGAGATTGTTTCGTCGCTCATTCTTCGCTCCTCACAATGACAAGTATTTATTTTTTTCGAAAAAAAGAACTTTTGATACAGCCCCTGTAGAAATTGCAAAGGAGGAACCACGCATGGAATACCAGACGCAGATTCTTGTGGTTATGGTCGGGTACCTGGCTCTGTTGATTTTGTGGGGATTGTACCAGGGACGAAAGGTGAAAACTGACAGCGACTACGCCATTGCCGGACGGAACCTGCCCGGTTGGGCAGCAGCGCTTTCCGAACGCGCCACCGGTGAGTCCTCCTGGGCACTGCTGGGACTGCCGGGTTTTGCCTTTGCCGCAGGCCTCACGGGCATCTGGACGGCGGTGGGGTGCGTGGCGGGTATCGTGACGGCCTGGGCAGCTATTGCCTGGCGGCTCCGGGATGAGGCCGAGCACTACCAGGTGAACACCTTTTCCGAATACATTGCCAAAAGGCACCACGAATCCGAAAAATGGATTCGCACCGTTAGCAGTTTAACCATCGTTTTCTTCTTTTTCTTCTACGTGGGTGCCCAGTTTTTGGGCGGCGGGAAAACCCTGCACACCCTGTTCAATCTGGATCCCCGATGGGGTATGCTCATTACGGCGGCCATTATTGTGCCGTACACCGTGTACGGCGGATTCCAAAGCGTGGTGTACACCGATGTGATTCAAGCGCTGGTCATGATTACGGCGCTCATTTTGGGACCGGTTGTGGGGATCATTGTCCTGGTGCACCGTCCTGACGTGTTTGCCCATTCTATTCCACAGGCACTGGCGCAGGCCGGTCCAAAGTACCACAGTCTTACCGGAGCGGCGTCAGGATTTTCACTGGGCGTCCTCATTGTCGGGGGACTCTCCTGGTTTTTCGGCTATTTGGGGGGACAACCCCAGCTCAGTATGCGGTTCATGGCGATTAAAAATCCCCGTCAGGCGAAAATCGGGCGGAACATCGGCATTCTCTGGACGATTTTTGCGTACATCGGGGCCCTGTCCATTGGATGGATTGGCCTGGCTCTGTTTGGGCCGAACGGTCTGAAGGACCCGGAGTACGTGATGCCGAAGGTCATGCTGGAACTCTTTCCGCCGGTTCTTGCGGCCATCTTAATCACCGGCGCCATTGCAGCGATGATTTCCACGGCCGATTCGCTCCTGATTCTCTCCTCCACGGAATTGTCGGAAAACATCCTTAAACCTCGGGATGGGGATGGCCGGACGTCCCGTCAGGATTTGGTACGCTCCCGCATTGTTACCGCCTTTTTGGCTGTGATTGCCCTGGGTGCCGCCTACATGTCGCCTTCCAAACTGATTTACACTCTGGTCGGGTACGTTTGGGCAGGCATTGGCGGAACGTTCTCGGTCGTGATTTTGCTCACCCTGTTTTGGAAACGCTTTCACGGGAGGGCTGTTTTGGTAACCATTGTGACCGGCATGGTCTTTACGATTATCTGGATCAGCTCCGGACTGGACGCCAAAATCACGGCACGCATTATGACATTTGTGGTCGCCGGGGTCGTGGCGGTCATTGCAACACTGGTATTACCGAAAAAACAAAGGGCATGAACACCACAGATTCCCAACCTGAGACGGTGGCCAATGGATTGACCGGGCGATTCTAAGATGCCGGAAACACCACCCGCACGGTGGTACCGCTGCCTTCTTCCGATTGAATGTCGATTTGGGCCTTGTGGGCATCCACAATCCATTTTACAATGCTCAGGCCCAGCCCGCTCCCTCCAATTTTGCGGGAACGGGATTTGTCCACACGGTAAAAACGGTCGAACACATGCGGCAAATCGGATGTCGGAATACCCATGCCGGTGTCTGAGACGCTCAAAATTACGTGGTCTCCCGTACGGGAAACATCAATCACAACCTCTCCTCCGGGCTCCGTATACTTAAGGCTGTTGTCTACCAGATTTTTAATCACCTGTTCAAGGCGTTCGGCATCTCCGATTATGACTGCGGATTGGTCAAAGCGGGCAATGAGGCGAATATTTTTTTGTCTGGCCAGAAAACTGAGTTCAGCCACAACGCGCTCGGCCACATCCAACAGATTAACGGGTTCCATTTTTAGATGAAGCTGGCCTGCATCAATCCGGGATAAAAAAAGCAGGCTTTCCACGATACGCGCCATGTAATCGGCTTCTTCCAGAATACGTCGAAGGGTTTCTTTGTAGGCCTCTGGCTTGCGATCGGCCCGCAGAGCCACTTCCGATTCCCCCTTAATCACCGTCAGCGGGGTGCGCAGTTCATGAGAGGCATCGGCTGTAAATTGCTTGATCTGCCGAAAGGAGGTATCCAGACGGCGGATCATCTCATTGAACACATCGATCAGTTCCTGTATTTCCTGTCCGGCTCCGGAAATGGCCAGCGGTTGATTCAGGCGGTGAACGGTAATGGTTTGGGCGCGCTGAGTCAAATCTTTCAGGGGACGCAGACTTTTGCCGGCCAAAAACCAGCCGCCAAATCCTGCCAGAATCAGAAGAATCGGGACAAACAGCAAAAGTGCCATACGCAGCCGGCTGACCGGCCGTTGAATGGATTCCAGCGACATCCCGACAATTAAAATGTACTTCAGGCTTCCCCGCCAGCGAAAGGGAACGCAGGCGTAGCGGATGCCCTGTTTTCCCGGAAATTGCCGGGTACCGAAAACCGTTTGTTGGCGGAGCAGCTTTTTCCACTGTTCGGGAGTCGGCGTCAGAGAAAAATCGCCCAAATTTAACGATTTGACCAGAATTTGCCTGTCCGGATTCATAATCTGAATAAATTTGGGCAATGACGAGGATTCAAAATAGTCCATTTCTTGAATCTCCGAAAGATCGATATGCCCTCCCGATTCCTCAATACTGTGCTCCATGGCGGCTGTCCGCGTGAGAATAGCCTGATCAAGGCCCCGTTTCAGATTCTGGTGGAAATAGGCCAGGAGTGTGGCACTGAAAATCGCCAAAATAAGGAAAAGAATACCCGAGTACCAGAGCGTCAGGCGGGTACGAACCGTTTTGATTTTCATGATTCCACCTTTAACATATAGCCCACGCCTCGAATCGTATGAATGAGTTTTGTTGAAAAATCCCGGTCAATTTTATTGCGCAAATAATTCATATAGACATCAATCACATTGGTTTCCGGGTCGAAATGGTAGTCCCACACATGTTCGGAAATCATTGTACGCGTGAGGATTTTGTTGGGATTCTGAAGAAAATATTCCAGCAGGGCAAACTCCTTTGGAGTGAGTTGAATTTCACGATCGCCCCGAAATACCTGGTGAGTGACCAAATCCACTCGTAAATCGGAAAAGCGCAGCAGAGTGGAGGCCGTCCGATACTTTCGGCGCAGCAGAGCCCGGATCCGGGCCAATAGTTCTTCAAAAGCAAAGGGCTTGGTCAGGTAATCGTCAGCCCCCTTGTTGAGACCGCGGACTTTGTCTTCAAGCGTGTCCATGGCCGTCAGCATGAGAATGGGAGTCTGGGGATCGTGCGTGCGAATGGCTTTCAGCACAGAAATACCATCCAATTTGGGCAGCAAAATATCCAGAATAATGACATCGTACTCGAAATCCCGGGCAAAATCCAGTCCCTGTTTGCCGTCTTCGGCTACATCCACGGCAAACCCCTCTTCTTTGAGACCGTTTCGAATAAACCGTGCCACCTTGGCATCATCTTCAACCAGAAGAATACGCATTATACGACTCGTAATTTTGGTGCTTTACTGATTTTTAAACCCATTGAAAAGGTACGCATTTCCCTTTTACTTCGCTCTTGAAATGTGTTTTTCAGGGGCAGCAGGAACCTTCTTAAAAATCCAAACGCCCAACATCGCCAAAAAAAGAGTGACAATCATGGGAAAAACCACCCAGAAGGTGACCA